>DASPWG010000188.1:0-3355 GCA_035621915.1 Streptosporangiaceae bacterium | reverse complement strand
GAACTTGGCGTCCATGTCGGGCACCGACTCCACGATCCGCGCGGCGACCGTGAGCGCGCCCTGCTCGCCGTGCAGGAACTGGCTGAACAGCCAGGCCGACAGGTGCACGGCGAGCTCGTCGCGGCCCTGAAGCGACAGCGCCTCCCATTGCCGTGACCCGTAGATGGGGTTGAGCTCGTCCGGGCCCTCCATCACGCTCACCGGGTTCACGGGCAGCGACCAGTCGATCCGCTTGGTCGCGTCCCACTGCTTGTCCTTGCCCCGCTGGTACAGGTCGAGCAGCCGCTGCCTGCCGTCCTCGTACTCCCAGGAGAACCTGGCGGCCCCGCTCGCGGGGACGTCCCAGGTGCCCGATTCGACCGGCGTCGCGTACAGGTCGTAGGTGCTCACAGCGGCCTCCTCGGCTCGGTGGCTAGGGCTTGAACCGGTAGCCCATGCCCGACTCGGTGAGCAGGTACCTGGGCTGGGACGGTTCGGGTTCGAGCTTGCGGCGCAGCTGCGCCAGGTAGACCCGCAGGTAATTGCTCTCCGTCTCGTACGCCGGACCCCACACCTCGCGCAAGAGCTGCCGCTGCGTGACCAGCCGGCCGCTGTTGCGGACCAGGATCTCCAGGAGCTGCCACTCGGTGGGCGTCAGGCGGACGTCGCTGCCGTCGCTCCTGATCACCTGCTTCGCCGCCAGGTCCACGGTGAAGTCGGCCGTCTTGACCACCGGCTCGTCCGGCGCGGGCGACGCGCGGCGGACCGCGGCGCGCAGCCGGGCCAGCAGTTCGTCCATGCCGAACGGCTTGGTGACGTAGTCGTCGGCGCCGGCGTCGAGCGCGGCCACCTTCTGGCTCTCCTGCCCCCAGGCGGACAGGACGATGATCGGGATCGACGTCCAGCCGCGGACGCCGTGGATCACGTCGGTGCCGTCCATGTCCGGCAGGCCCAAGTCAAGGATGATCACGTCGGGGCGGTCACGCGCGACGGCGGCCAGGCCGGTGGTGCCGTCGATGGCGGTGCTGACGTCGTACTGGCGCGCGCTGAGGTTGATCCGCAGCGCGCGGAGGATGGAGGGCTCGTCGTCGACGACGAGCACCCGGGTCATGACCCCGTGCCGAGCGCGGACTTGTCCGCGCTCGCCGCGGAAAGCGTAATGCTGACCGTAAGCCCGCCGCCTGGGGTGTCCCTGGCCACGATGCGCCCGCCCATGGCCTCGGCGAACCCCTTGGCGACGGCCAGGCCGAGGCCGACCCCCGGGTAGCGGTCGCCGACCCGCGTGAACGGCTCGAAGATGAGTTCCTTCGCCTCATCAGGTACCCCCGGCCCGTGGTCGACGACCTCGAGCACGACCGTGTCCTCCGTCAGCTGCGCGTGCAGCTCGGGCGGCGGCGCGCCCGCTGGGGAGTGCCGCAGGGCGTTGGAGAACAGGTTGGCCAGGACCCGCTCTAGCAGGCCCGGATCGGCGAGCACGAGCGGGAAGCCGTCGGGCACCGCCATCTCCAGTCGGAGCGAGTCGTCCAGCCCGAGCAGCGCGACCGGCGCCACCTCGTCGATCGCCGTGGGGCGCAGGAAGGGCTGCAGGGACCCCGTGTGCAGCCGACTCATGTCGAGCAGGTTGCCGATCAGGGCATCGAGCCGGTCCGCGTTCTGCTCGATCGTGGCGAGCAGGTCGGCCTGATCGGCCTCGGACCACTCGACGTCGGTCTGCCGCAGGCTGCTGACGCTGGCCTTGATCGACGCCAGCGGCGTCCGCAGGTCGTGGCTCACGGCCGCCAGCAGCGCGGTCCGCATGCGGTTGCCCTCGGCGAGCGCCTCGGCCTGGGCGGCCTGGGTGCGCAGCCGTTCCCGGTCTAGCGCCGCGGCGGCCTGTGCCGCGTAGCCCGCGAGCAGCGCCGGCGTGGCCGAGTCTGTCTGCCCGGTGACCAGCAGGATCAGGTCGCTGCGGATGTCGAGGCGCGAGGCCGCGGGCAGGCTGCCCTCGACGCCGCTTGACGCGGCCCTGACCCACCGCCCGCCGACCCTCTCCTGCAGTTCGGCCTGGCCACCGTGGGTCCTGGTGAGATGCTCGAGAACGGCCGCGGGCGAATCGGCGCCGCCCAGGACGGTCTGCGCGAGCTCGAGCAGCGACGCGGCCTCTTCCCGGGCCCGCGCGGCCTGGACCGCGCGCCGGGCCGCGAGGTGGACGACGCTGCTGACGGCCACGGCGACCGTCACAAACAGCAGCAGCGCCAGCAGTTCCTTCGGCTCCTGGATGGTGAAGGTGTGAATCGGCACCGTGAAGTACCAGTTGAGCAGGAGGCTGGCCGCCACGGCGGCCAGGACGGCCGGCCAGAAACCGCCCAGGACGGTGATCGTCACGACGGCGACGAGGTAGACGAGCAGGTCGTCGGCGAGGTTCAGGTGCGGCCTGAAGACCGTGAGCACGTAGGTGAGCAGCGGCAGGCTGGCGGCGGCCAACAGTACCCCGGCGAGGCGCCGCCGGGCGTCGATGGCGCCGGCCTCGTTGGCGGCGGCGCCGCCAGGGTCTGGTTCCGGCCGCGCGAGGCCGCGCTGGGCACCCTTGGCGGCGAGCCGGCGGACGCGCATGCCGGTATAGGTACCCATGCTTACCAGTGTGAGCCGTCTGACGTACCAGCGGAACACCAGGCCGAGACCGGCGCAGATCAGCGAGACCGCGCCGACGACGATCGCGGCGTGCCCGGCAGCCGCTCCGGTCGGCCGCAGCTGCCCGTAGGGCGGCCGGGAGAAGCCCACGGCGGTGAGCCAGCCGATCCCTGCCAGCAGGACCGACGCGATCGGCTCGGCCGCGAAGGACATCACGCCGGCCACCGCGGCGCAGACGACGAGCACCCCCGCCTCGGTCAGCCGGCCGTGCAGCGCGGCGGCCACCGTCCCTACGGCCAGGAACGCGGCGAAGCCGACCGGCAGCGCGAAGGGCGCCGGTATGCCGCGCTGTCTGTAGCCGAGAGTCATCTCTTGCTATTTCAGCCCCGGGTCTAGGCAATATCAGCGGCCTTGACGGAACCTTAACGCCCAGGTCACGAAGCTTGACGGCCAGCATACGGCGGCGCGCCGAGGGCGCGGGCTAGCGTCGGATCACGTGATCAGCAACCGGGTGGCCAGGACGGAGCAAGAAGCCTAGTGGCGGTGCGCAAGGCAGCCGGCCTGCTTTCGGGCGGCCAGGGGAACGAGATCCCTGAGACCTTCTGGTACCAGGCGAAGCGCCGTTTGCTCGGCCCGCCGATGATCAACGCGCAACTCCAGGAACAGCGGCTGTCCAAGACGCTCGCGCTCGGCGTGCTGTCCCCGGACGGCATCTCCTCCTCGGCCTACGGCACGGAGGAGATCCTCATCGGGCTGATGCCCATCT
>DASPWG010000187.1:0-8843 GCA_035621915.1 Streptosporangiaceae bacterium | reverse complement strand
ATCCCCACGCGGGGCACACGACCTGATCATCGCCGCTCACGCGGCAGAGACTGGGCGGATGATCCTGAGCCGCGACGCCAAGGCGCGCTTCGGTGACCTGCCCGGGGTAAGCGCGATCGACGCGTAATGCCGATTTCGGCTGTTGGCATATCGATTTTAATGTGGACGGCACAGACAGGTTTAGTGTCCGCACCGAATTAAAATCGACTTTCGCGATACCCGCTGTACGGCTCTGATCTGACAGTATGTGCATGCTGCGGCCCACCGGCGGCAGCGGGCTTTGCTGCGTAAGCGCTGTAGTCGGGCTGCCCAGCCTAAAGTCAAGCGTTTCCGCAGGTCGGCGCATCCTGCACGATTCGAACCAGCGACCCCGCTGCTTAGAACGCATAATCGAACCGGGCCGGGACGTTGCCCTGTGTCGCCCGGTGTGGCATCTAGCTGCAAGGTTGATCTGAGCATGTCGCCCTACGTCGCTCGGCGTCTGCCTCCGGTGGCTCCCTGAGCCTCAATCCACCGATCAAATAGGTCTGCTTCTGAGCGTGGCAACATGAAAGGTGCCCTCTGAACTGGGACGATGGGAGTATCTGACGCTTCCGCCGTCTCGCTGGAGAGGACACCTTGTAAGTGCAATTGTTGCATGGCCTGGCCAGGACACACGCATCGTTCGACGACCCGAACCTCGTGTCGCGGGCCGGGCTGGTCCCGGTGATGGCCCTGGCTCAGCGGGCCGGGCTGGCCGGCCTGGTCGCGGCGCACGTCCGGCCCGGCGGGCCGTGCGGGGTCAACGCGCACCTGAAGATCGGGTGCCTGGTCGCGGGCATGGCCGCAGGCGCGGACAGCATCGACGACATGGGCCTGCTGCGGCACGGCGCGCTGCCGGGCCTGTTCGGCGGGATCCGGGCGCCGTCGACGCTGGGTTCGCACCTGCGGTCGTTCACCTGGGGGAACGCCCGCCAGCTGGAGGCGGTGAGCCGGCTGCTGCTGGGCGAGCTGGCCCGGCGCTGCCCGCTGCTGCCTGGTAAGGAGACGCTGGCCTTCGTCGACATCGACGCGATGCAGAAACGGGTCTACGGACGCCGCAAGCAAGGCGCCGGATTCGGGCACACCAAGATCCAGGGCAAGTCCCTGCTGGTCCGCGGGCTGAACACGCTGGCCGCTACCATTTCCACGCCGCTGGGCGCGCCGGTGATCGCCGCGGCCAGGCTGCGCGGCGGGACGGCGAACTCGGCCCGCGGCGCGGCCGGGTTCGTGACCGAGGCTGTCGGCACCGCCCGCGCTGTCGGGTGCAGCGGGCTGGTCATCGTGCGGGCGGACTCCTCGTACTACTCGGCCGCGTTCTGCGGCGCGGTCCGCCGGGCCGGCGTCCGGTTCTCGGTCACGGTGAACATGGATGTCAAGGTCGCCGCGGCCATCGCCGCCATCGGCGAGGACGCCTGGACGGCGATCCGCTACCCGCGCGCGATCTGGGATGACCAGCTCGGCTGCTGGGTATCTGACGCCCAGGTCGCCGAGGCGGAATACACGGCGTTCACCTCGGCGAAGAAGGGCCAGCAGATCACCGCCCGGCTGATCGTGCGCCGGGTCCGCGACCAGAACAAGCCTGCCGGGCAGGGCGAGCTGTTCCCGGCCTGGCGCTACCACGCGGTGTTCACCGACTCCCCGGTCGAGCTGGTCCAGGCCGAGGCCCAGCACCGCGACCACGCGATCGTGGAGCAGGTCTTCGCCGACTGGAACGACGGCCCGCTGGCCCACCTGCCGTCCGGGTTCTTCCCCGCCAACGCCGCCTGGCTGGCCTGCGCGGCGATCGCGCATAACCTGCTGCGCGCCGCCGGGTCCCTGGCCAGCCTGGCCTACGCCAAGGCCCGCGGCGCCACCATCCGCCGCGACCTCATCGACGTCGCCGCCCGCACCGCCCGGCACGGCCGCGGCCACATCACCTTGCACCTGCCCGAAGGCTGGCACCGCGAGCACGAATGGCTGACCCTGTTCGCTGCCGCCTGCGGCCCGCCAGCCACCCCGGCCTGACCCGCCCCGGACCCGGTCACCGCACCCGCACGGCCAGACGGCCACACCAGCCCAGCCCGGCGAACCAGGGACACAGGACAAGCCGCAGGACCGGTAAGCGGCGAGCCGGCCACGACCGTTTTCACGGTCATAAGCACGAAGCACGATCAGAACCGGCCCGTGCTATAGGGCGGTGGATCGAGGCTAAGCAGGCTCCAAGAAATCTGGTTAGCTTAACCAATGGTCGAATGATCGAGAACAGTGTTCATCAGTTCTTGATCTTCGTTACCGGGCTGACAGTGCCAAACGCCGCTGGAGGCGTAGCCGTTTGCGCGGGGACGGCGGAGCACTGATATTGGGTTCTGTCGGCGCGGAGCGGTTGGAGGGCTGATGATCCGGGTCCTGGTCGCGGAGGACATGCGGATTTTGCGGGACATGCTCGTCTCCACGTTGAACCTGGAGGATGACATCAAGGTCGTCGCCCAGGTGGCGGACGGCACAGCCGTCGTACCCGCGGCGCTGGCGGAGCGTCCCGATCTCGCGGTGCTGGACATCGACATGCCGGGGCTGGACGGGCTCACCGCAGCGGCGGAGCTGCATGAACGGCTGCCCTCGTGCCGAGTGGTCATCCTGACCGTGCTCGGACGCCCCGGGCAGCTGCGCCAGGCGCTTGCCGCGCACGTGTCGGGTTTCCTGGTGAAGGACACCCCATCGGAGCAGCTGATCGGGGTGCTGCGGAGGGTCGCGGCGGGGGAACGAGTGATCGATCCGAAACTGGCGCTGGCGACGCTGGAGATGAAGGAAAGCCCGCTGTCGGAGCGCGAGGCCGACGTGCTGCGGCGGCTCGCGGCGGGCGCTGAGCCGGCCGAGATCGCGGCGGAGCTGTTCTTGTCCTATGGCACGGTGCGCAACTACCTGGCGTCCGCGGTCACGAAGCTCGGTGGCCGTAACCGGATGGAGGCGGTGCGGATCGCCACGGAGGCCGGCTGGCTGTAGCCGTGATGTGCAGATTGCATGCCCGGGTAATGCGATCCGCCGCCTGAACGAGACGTTCCGCGCTACTGCTGGTGCTGCCACGGGCCGACACTGCTGTCATGAGTGACGAGGCGACGGGACCAGGCGATGTCATCCGCGTTCTGGTGGCGGAGGACATGCGTATTGTCCGCGAGACCCTGGTCACGCTGTTTTCCCTCGAGGAGGATATCGAGGTGGTCGCCCAGGTGGCGGCGGGCACGGGCATCGTCCCGGCCGCCATCGAGCATCGTCCCGACGTAGCGCTCCTGGACATCGCGCTACCCGGTGCGGACGGCCTTTCTGCCGCGACAGAACTGGCCGGGCAGCTGCCGGACTGCAAGGTGGTCGTGCTGACTGCCCTCGAGACGCCAGGTATGCGGCAGCGGGCGGCAGCCGCGGGCGTTTCCGGCTTCCTGCTCAAGGACGTGCCTGCGGAGACGCTGCTTGATGCGGTGCGCTCGGCGGCACGGCAAGCGGGATCTCGGCGACCAGGCTAAACAGTGCGCCGTTCCGCCCAGCGGACAGGCGGCCTCCCGCGTCTTCCACGCGAGCGGCGAGGTTAGCCAGGCCGCTGCCGGTGCGGCCCACCGCGGCCAGCGGCGCGGTCTTGGCGTTGTTGCTGCCATCGTTGCTGATCTGCAGTCGCATCAGCCCTGCGTCGGTGCTCATCTCAAGCACGCAGCGGCTGGCGCTGCTGTGCTTGAGGATGTTCGTCACCGCCTCCCTGACCACGGGAACCAGCACCGCAACCGCCGCGTCGGGCACCAGGTCCGCGCTCACGCTGGCGCGGACGTCGATGCCGGCCGAGGCCAGGACATCGCGAGCGGCTGCGAGCTCGGCATCCAGCGGCAGGTCACGAGCCTCGTCGGTCACCAGGCGCATATCGGCGCGAGCCGTGGCGCAGATCCGCGCCAGCTCGGCGATCTCGGCGCCCGCCCTGGCATCGCTGCGGTCAATGAGCCGGCCGATCAGGTCGGCCTTCATCGCGATGGCCGACAGGCCAAGACCGAGAAGATCGTGGGTATCCCTGGCGACGCGCAGCCGCTCGCCCAGCACGGCCCTTCGGGCTAGTTCAGCGCGCAGGTCCTCCAGCTGCACGGCCAGCCACGCCAGCCGGGTCAGCGCGTACACCAGCAGGCCGAGCACCACGCTGAGGAGCGTCAGGAAGATCGCCGTGCCTACCCATGGCAGCGGCGACAGCCCGGGCACCGGCGTGACCGCCCACAGCACGGGCACGCTGGCGATCACCGCCGCGAACGCGATCCGGCCCCACGGAGCCGGGATGAGCAGCAGCGCCGAACCGGCGAGAAACCCGCACGCGACCAGCGGGCGCCACCCGGTCACCGGGACCATCGCGTAGGTGAGCAGCACCTGCAGGCCAAGGGTGACCTGCCAGCCCCGGGGCCGACGGGCGCCAGGCGACGGCCACGAGTGACGGAGTTGCAGCGCCACGAGCGCGACCACGTTCGCCGCGGTCCAGCCGATGACCGGGGCGCTGAAAGTGCCGTTCGGCACGCCGGTGACGTTCGCCGCGACGTCGGACACGTACTGGACCGCCAACCCGCACAGCACCGTCACGAAGACGGCCTGGGCAAGCCGGGGTGCCAGCGTCACCCCGGCCTGGGCCGGCACCACATCCGGCCTGGCCGCGTCCCGGTAGCTGACGGTCACCTCACGCACGTCATCGAGCGCCTGACGAGCGGCCGCGGCCGTTTCCGCGAGATGCTCGCGCGCCTGCGGCTGGCTCCTCACGAACGCCTGCCAGGCTGCGGCCGCACTGCCGGCGGCCGCAGCAAGACGGTCACCGACCGCAGCCCGCAAGCTGTCGGCCGCCCGGAGCCGCTCACCGGTGACCGCCGCCTCGGCGAGCTCGTCCCTAGCCGCGTGCACTGCGGCGATGAGGTTGGCGAGCCGGGCCAGCCCGAAGAGGATCAGGGCGTTCAGGACGAACGCGATCACCGCCCACACCGCGAGCGCTTTCGCGGCAGGAGTGCCGGCGAAGGGGAGCCCGACCAGGCCGACCCGGATGGCTAGATCGGCCGCGGCCAGGGCCGCGAACACGAGCCACGACGCTAGCGACGGAACCGTCAGCAGGAACAGGCCCGCCAGCCATCCCGACGGCCCCGGGATCCAGTTCTTTCCGAACAAGGCAAACGGCGCACAGGTCAGCGCCGCCTGCACGGCCAGCAGCGGATACCGGTGCCGTAGCCACAGCGGCCTGGACGCCGGCACGACATACAGCAACGGCAGGACGACCATCGCCGCGACCATCAGCGCCTCGCCCGGCCCGCCGTTAGTGCTGCCGTAGCCGGCCTCAGCGACCGCCAGCAGGCACAGAATGACGGCCACCAGCGTCGTCGCCCGTCGTACGGCCGGGTCACCAGGCACGGCAGCACCGTTGGCCGCCCCGGCGTAGGCCGCCCTGGCCCCGGTCGTCACGCCACCCAGCCTAATCTCCGGTGCAACGCGACCAGGCTGCTGGCGGGCGCCGGACCCGGCAAGGCGCACCGCCGAGGCATGCATTCTGCACATGCGATTGCTGGGCAGCGCACGCCGGGCAGGTACCCGCGGCACTGCCCGGGCCGGCTAGCGCCGACGGACACTCAAACCGCGATGGGCAAGGCTTGCCGATCCGTAGAACCCGAAAGGAGGCCGGTAATGAGCCGGCTGCAGAGCACGGTGCCGCATGAGGTGCCGTCAACCCACGTCACTCCTCCGCACCGCCGGACACGTCCGCCGGCGGTGGAGGCGATCGCCGGGTGGAGTGCCCGGCACCGTAAGACCGCGGTCTTCGGCTGGCTCGGCCTGGTCGTCCTGGCCTACCTCGTCGGGCAGTTGCTCGGCACCCCCAGCCTGCCGCAGAACGACGTCGGCCAGGCCGGGCAGGCCGAGCGGACCCTCCAGCACCTCGGGCTGACGTCTCCGACGGCCGAGGAGGTGTTGATCCAGGCGCGCACCCCGGGCGCCACGTTCGCGGGCAGCCCTGTGATGCGCCAAGCCGTGAGCCAGGTGACGGCCGCGCTGTCCCGGCTGCCGGGCTCGGCGGCCGGGATCCGTTCGCCGTTCAGCCCTGGCGGGCAGGCGCTGGTCTCAGCGAACGGCCGCAGCGCCCTGGTCACCTTCACGGTCCCAGGGCCGGCCGCGGACGTGACCACTGCGGTGGCCCCGGCGCTGTCCGCGGTGGCCTCGGTGCAGGCACGCCATCCTGGACTGCTGGTGGCCGAGGCCGGCGACGCCAGCGTCCAGAAGGCGGTGAACGGCCAGATCAGCAGCGACTTCGGCAAGGCGGAGGAAACGTCGCTGCCGCTCACCTTGATCCTGCTGGTCGGCGTGTTCGGTGCGCTGGTCGCCGCGAGCATCCCGGTGCTGCTCGCCATCACCTCCGCGCTCACCGCCATCTGGCTGCTGGCCATCCCGGGCCACTGGCTGCCGGTCGGCTCGCAGACCTCCACCGTCGTGCTGCTGATCGGGATGGCGGTCGGCGTCGACTACTCGCTGTTCTTCCTGCGCCGCCAGCGTGAGGAACGGGGCCATGGGGCGGCGCACGGCGAGGCGATCGCCGCCGCTGCCCGCACCTCCGGCCGGGCTATCGTGGTGTCCGGCCTGACCGTGATGACCGCACTCGCCGGGCTGATGCTGACCGGCTACTCGCTGTTCACCGGGGTGGCGATCGGGGCGATCGTGGTGGTCGGCATCGCCGTCGTCGGTTCGCTTACCGTACTGCCGGCTCTGCTGTCCTGGCTCGGGGACCGAGTCGACAGGGGCCGGATCCCGTTCATCGGCCGCAGGCGCGCGGAGGCGCCGCCGTCCAGGCTGTGGGCCGGCCTCGTCCGCCGGGTGGTCCGCCGCCCGCTGCTGTGGGGCGGAGCGGCCACGATCGTCATGCTGGCGATCGCCGCGCCCGCGCTGGGCATCCGCCTGGCCTACCCGGCGATTGACGCACCGGCGAGCCTGCCCGTGGTGTCCACCATGGACGCCATCCAGGCGGCCTTCCCGCAAAGCCCGGCACCGGCCGAGGTCGTTGTCACCGGCCGTAACCTCACCGGTCCCGCCGTGTCCGGCGCGCTCACCGAACTGGCCAGGCTGGCCGCCGCGGGCGGCCCACTCCGCGAGCCGGTCACCGCCAGCGCCGTCGCCGACGGCCGGGCGCTGATCGTCAGCGTCCCGCTGGCAGGCAACGGCGGCGACACCGCGTCCTACACCGCGCTGCAACAGCTGCGTGACCGGATCCTGCCGCAGACCCTTGGCCGGGCCGGGGTCAGTTATGCAGTGACCGGCGACACGGCCAGCAATCACGACGACGCCAGCCAGCTGAGCGCGCGCACGCCGCTGGTCCTGGCCGCCGTCACGGCACTGGCCTTCTGCCTGCTGCTGCTAGCGTTCCGGTCGGTGGTGCTGCCGCTGGTCTCGATCGCGCTCAACCTGCTGTCCGTCGGCGCCGCCTACGGGCTGATCACCTGGATCTTCCAGGACGGCAGGCTGCAGGGACTGCTCGGCTACACGAGCTTTGGCGCGATCACCCCGTGGGTACCGCTGTTCCTGTTCGTGTTCCTGTTCGGCCTGTCGATGGACTACCACGTCTTCATCCTGAGCAGGATCACCGAACGGCGGCAGCGCGGCGACACGCCCACCGACGCCATCACGACCGGGATCTCAACCAGCGCCGGCGTGGTCACCAGCGCGGCGGTCATCATGGTGGCGGTGTTCTCCATCTTCATCGGAATGGGTCAGGTCGAGCTGAAAATGCTCGGCATCGGCCTGCCCGTCGCCGTCCTGCTCGACGCCACCATCGTCCGCGGCGTCCTGGTGCCAGCCGCCATGACCCTGCTCGGCAACCGGTGCTGGTACCTGCCCCGCTGGCTGTCCTGGCTGCCTAGCCGGGACTCTGGCAGCCCCGCCTAGCGACACCCGACGTGACGAAACAGCGGGTGCCCTGAGGGACGACAAGCAAGCCGCTCGATGTGCTGTGGTGGGACTAGAGCGAGGCCCGCATCATCAACTGCCACGGGCTCGGCACCTGGACAGCCGAGCCCGTGGCCTGGTTATGCCGATTTTATTGTCGACGGCACAGACAGGCCTAGTATCCGGATCCAATTGAAATCGGCTTTCGCGATACTCGCTGTACGGCTCTGATCTGAACAGTATGTGCATGCTGCGGCCCGCTAGGGTAGCGGGGATCAGCCGCGTCCTGGCGCGCCCGGAGGGATTCGAACCCCCGACCGGATGCTTAGAAGGCAGCTGCTCTGTCCGGCTGAGCTACGGGCGCCCGCAGACAATTGTGCCCGGCAAAAATCACACGTCGGCCACGTCGGGGTCGCAGTGTGCTGCGTAAAGCCGGGGCCCCCCGGCGGGTCTGCGACGCCCGGCCGAAGACTCGCTCAGGCCGGCTGACCTGCCCATTCATAATAGAACTACGTACCTGAGATAAGCCTTCGGTCAGGCCGCATCCCCCGGGCACACCGCCGGCCGGGCAGAATGGCGGGGTGCCCCGGCCACGAGAACGACCACCCAGGCGCCCGCGCTGGCCGCTAGCGGTCGGCCTGGCCGCCGGCGTGCTCCTCGACGCGCTGCTCGGCGATCCGCGCCACGGTCATCCGGTGGCCGCGTTCGGCCGCGCCGCGGCCGCTCTCGAGTCCCGCGACTACGCCGACTCCAGGTTCCGCGGCGCCGCGCACGCGGCCGCCTGCGTCCTCGCCGCCGCCGCCCCCGCCGCGCTCATGCACCGCCGCACGCGAGGCCGGCCGCCGCTGGAGGCGGCTGCGGCCGCGCTCACGGTGTGGGCCGTCACCGGTGCCCGCTCACTCCACCATGAAGCCGAACGAGCG
>DASPWG010000186.1:0-24412 GCA_035621915.1 Streptosporangiaceae bacterium | reverse complement strand
GTCCAGGAGCCTTCCGCTGCCATCCAGGCCAAGCTCCTCAGCAAGAAGAGCCTCAAGTCCCGCGGAATAGGCAGGCCTGCCGTAGCGGTAGTGGGCAGCCGCGCCGTCGTAGATCGCAGGGTCATATCGCACCATCAGACTCTAGGGCGCGCACTGCAGCGGCCCTAGGACCCGTGCTAAGGCCCGAGACCCATGCGCTCCATCCCGTTCGCAGACGCCCGCACTCGGTGACAATGCGGCCTGTTTTATGCGACTATGCGGATGCCAATCTCGGGGCATCGTGCTGGGAGGCTGCATGGATGAGGTGATCGTGCTGTTCACAGCAGCCTTCAGCGCCTTCGTTGGCGCTTTCATCATGTGGGCTTGGCAACGCCGCCGTTGGCTGGCGCTGGTGGGCATGGCCAGCCTCGGCTGCGCTGCCGCCCTCGGTGAGAGCACCGAAACCGACGGCGGTCTGCACGGCCACCCGGCCGCTTCGGTAGCCGTCTGGGCGCTGATGGGATGTTTCCTGCTGTTCTTCACACTCGATGCCAAGTTGCGACGACGGGGCGGCCGGGCCTAACGCCTTGGCAGTGCAGTGCCACAACCGCACGAAAAGCAGGCACCAATGGCACTCGCCCGACTGGCAGCCTTACGGCACATCAATCAGGGGCCGGTAGCGGTCCTGCAGCATCTGGTCGCCACGATCGCGCAAGGCGGCGTTGCGGATATCCGGCGGCAGGATCCAGGCTCTGGCCGCCGCGCGGCTCTGCTCGTGGACCCACGCGACGCGGTCGCTGCGCCGGGTGACGTACCCACCGAGGGCATGCTCGACGGTGTCGCTATCACGCAGGACTTCGGCAAGCACGAGGGCATCTTCGATAGCTAGGCTGCCACCCTCACCCATGTGCGGCGGTGCCGGCTTCGGCGACCTGTCGTACTTCAACCGGACGTTCCGTCATCGTTACGGCATCACGCCCTCCGACGCGCGCCGAGGGAACACCTAGCCGCGACGATCCTGCCGAACTCGACCAGGTCCTGGCTTGGTCACTGCGGCCGCGTTAGTTGATGTCGAACTCGTTGCCCTCGGGGTCCTTCATTCCCACCGCGTACCAGTCGAGGCCGTCTTCGCTCATGGCTCCGGTCAGCGTGGCGCCCAGATCCGTCAGCCGCCTGGCCTCGGCGTCGACACGCTCAATCCGGGTGGCGAGCGGAACCGAGCGGCCACCGCTGACGTGGATGTCGAGGTGGAGGCGGTTTTTGACCACCTTGGTGTCCGGCAGCGCATGAAACCAGATGCGCGGGCCGCCGCCCTCGGGATCGACGATGCTATCCGCGCCGATTCCTAGCTCACTGTCAGGAAGCCCCAGGTCGCGGCGCCAGTCGTCCCAGGTAGCAAAACCCTCGGGCGGCGGTTCGAGCACGTAGCCCAGCGCCGCCGCCCAGAAGCGGGCAAGCGACTCGGGGTCCTTGCAGTCGATGACGAGCTGGTAGCGGACAGGCATCGCGCTCCTATCTGGGAGTTGCCTCGGGTTCGCCGCGGAACTTGCATGAGCCTTACGGCCGCCGCAGGACGTCCACGCCGACCACGACGGCTACCAGCGCAAGCACGTAAAGCACGATGACTGGCTGCCTGCCCATCGTCTCGTTCTACTAGTCGCAATACGGCAGAGCAAGACCGATGCAGCGCCTGCCGGCCAGTTCGCGTCCCGCACGGTTCTGCCGTAGCTTCCTGACCTGACAGATCCAGCTAGCCGGGCCGGAAAGCGCACTGGCTCGCCGCGCGGATTGAGGACGCGCTCATGTCGTCAGCCGACACCGCAGACGCTGAGTCAGCCCTGAATACCTCGCTGTGGTCGGTCCTTGCGCACTACGCCGATTTCCGCAGGCTGTTCGCCGGCAACTCCATTTCCGTACTCGGCTCGAGCGTGACCAGCGTCGCGCTTCCCCTCACCGCGGTGCTGTACCTGCATGCGTCGGCCAGTGAGATGGGACTCCTCGGCGCGGCCGCGCTGCTGCCGTACCTTGCGCTGTCGCTGCCCGCCGGCGTCTGGGTCGACCTGTTCCCCTACAAGCGCGTCCTTGTGACCACGGATCTGGTCCAGGTCTTGCTGCTTGGCTCAATTCCGGTACTGGCCGCCGCCGGCCTGCTCAGGCTGTGGCAGCTGTACGTCGTTGGCCTGCTCGCGGGCTCCGCGAACCTGCTGGAAATGGTTGCCACCCAGTCCTTCACGCCGGTGCTCGTCCCCAAACGGCAGTTGCTGCCGGCCAACAGCGCCCTGATGCTCACCAACGCGGTCTCAGGTACCACGGGAACCGCGATGGCCGGCTTCCTCGTCGCCGCGCTGACTGCTCCCATCGCGATCGCGGTCGACGCCGCATCGTTCCTCCTGTCGGGGATCTGCAAGATCCGGATACGTACTGTCCAGCCGCCCGTCCGGTCGCGGCGAGAGGGCCGGCAACGGCTTCACGCCGAGATCCTTGACGGCCTGAGAGCCGTGTTCGGCCAGCCGCTCATGCGCTCGCTGACCACCGCCGCGACACTCGGCGCCCTGGCCGGGCAGATGCAGAACGTGATCCTTATCCTGTTCCTGGTCCGCCACGTTCGCCTTCCCACCGGACTCGTCGGTATCACCGTCGCGGCCGGCGGGCTCGCGGCCGTCGGCGGCTCCCTGATCGTCACGGCGGTTACCCGGCGGGTGGGTCCCGGCCGGACCTGCATACTCGGGATGAGCATTCAGTCCACCGCCGGGCTGGTCCTGGCCGTCGCTCCGCGCATGCTGCCGGCTGCCATCGCGGTCGTGATCGTCGCCCAGATCCTGCGCGGCACCGGTCCCTCGCTCTACGGCGTTAACCAGCAGACCCTGCGCCAGACCCTCATGCCCGCGTCCATGCTGGCCAGGGCGAACGCAAGCTGGAGGTTCCTGGTGTTCGGTACGCAGGTGTTCGGGGCACTTCTGGGCGGCTACCTCGGGTCGGTGCTGGGCCTGCAGCTGACGCTGGTCGTCGGCAGCGCGGTGATGTTCCTCGGCACCAGCGTGGCCGTGCTGTCGCCGCTGCGCTCGCTGCGCAAGCTCCCGCCAGCAGCGAACAGCGAGGCAGGAGCGGTGCGTCAAGCCGCTTGAGGCGCCGCGGTGCTTTACTGCACTAGTGGAACGAAACGAACCAGGCATGACTGTGGGCGAGCGAGCCATGCTCGACCAGTGGCTTGATTTCCACCGGGCAACGCTCCTGCAGAAGTGCGCGGGACTGGACGACGCGCAGCTGCGCACGGCCTCGTGCCCGCCCTCGAACCTGACCCTGCTTGGCCTAGTCCGGCACCTGACCGACGTCGAGCGCGGCTGGTTCCTCCGCGGCGTGGACAGGCGGAGCGAAGACCAGGTCCCGCCGCTCTACTACAGCGACGAAGACCCGGAAGGGGACGTCGAGAACCTGGACAGCGCCAGCACCGAGTCGGTGTTCAGCGCCTATGACGAGGCTGTCGCACAGATCCGGGCGGCCGTCGCCACCGCAGGACTTGACGACACCTTCAGCAACGGGCGGACGCCATGCTCGGTCCGCTGGGTCTACCTGCACATGATCGAGGAGTACGCACGCCACAACGGCCACGCGGACCTGATCAGGGAGCGAATCGACGGGGCGACCGGCGCCTAGCCGCGAACCCGGCGGTCACGAAGCCAGTGGCCGGGTGCCGTACTGACCGGACAGCTCCTGCAGCTGGCGCGCCTTCTGCTCGAAGTACGGGTCGGGCGCCCAGCTGGTCACCAGCGGGGCACGCAGCAGCACCTTCCGGCCGCGAGCGCGAATTACGTACACGACGCCGAGCCGGGCTCTGCGGCCGGTGTTCCCCGTTCTGCCGCCCGACTTACGGTAGCTGCCGATCGTGGTGACCCGCCTGACAGACAGGTCGTCATCAATCCGGCGGGACGCCCCGTAGCCGCCCACCTCGATGGACCTGACGTCGTCCCACGGCACGAAGTGATTGAAGTAGCCGCGGATCTCGATCCCCCGCGTGGTCAGCCTGGTACGGAATCGTCGGCGCCAGCAGTAGGCCACCCCGTGGTACAGGGCCAGCAGGCCGAAGACGATGGTCGCGATGATGAATGGCGGAAACGGGTTGCGTGACCAGCAGAAGCCGAGCAGCGCCGCCAGGATGCCGAACACGATGAAACGAGCAAGGTTCGGCTGCGTGTAGGCCTTCGGGAGCCTGAACTCGATGTCCGGCGCGGAATCGCCGTAGCCGGGAGCGGTCGTTCCGGCCGGGAATGTGCTTCCTGCCACTGAAACTCCGGTGATTGAGAGCGATGCAAGCCAGCACCATTTAGCCGCTTAACCTGACCAGGCGCAATCCCTTCCGGGCGGGCCGTCTTCAGCGTGCGCTGGCAGCACAGCATGGCGGCGCCTGACAATGGCGGCTATGACAAGCAGCCCAGACCGATGGCACAAGTGGCTGATGGATACGCGCTTCGGCGGCGATCCGGCTGCCAGGGCGCAGTATCTCGCCGGGATGCTCTACCCGGTCCGCGACAGGGTGCTCGACAAGGCCAGCCTGCGGCCCGGCGACGCCGTCCTGGACGTCGGAACCGGAGACGGCATGATCGCGTTCGGCGCACTCGACCGGATCGGGCCATCGGGGCATGTCATCTTCTCCGACATTTCGCAGGACCTGCTGGATCACTGCCGCAAGGCGGCCGAGGCCGAGGGGCTGCTGGCCAGGTGCCGCTTCGTCCGTGCCGCCGCCGACGACCTCAGCGCGGTAGCGGACGCATCGGTAGACGTCGTCACAACCAGGTCGGTGCTGATCTACGTGAAGGACAAGGCTGCGGCGCTGCGGGAGTTCTACCGGGTGCTGCGACCCGGCGGCCGGGTCAGCCTGTTCGAGCCCATCAACGTGCTGATGAGCGGCCGCGACGCCGACCGTTTCTGCGGCTACGACATCCGGCCGGTCGCGGCCCTGGCCCGGAAGGTTGACGCGCTGTATGAGTCCATTCAGCCCCGTGGCCAAGATCCGATGATCGACTTCGATGAGCGCGACCTTGTGCGTCACGCGGAGCAGGCCGGCTTCCCCGAAGTCGGGCTCGAGCTTCATGTCACTGTCAAGAACAGCAAGGATCCGGCCCGCTGGGAGCAATTCCTCCGCGTTGCCGGCAACCCGCTGGTCCCGCCAGTGGGGGAGGCTATCGACCGCACGCTCACCGCTGCCGAGGCCGCGGAATTCACCGCTTACCTTAAGCCGCTGGTGGAAACGGGCTCCGGCCAGGAGCGGATGGTGGTCGCGTACCTGACCGCGGTCAAGTGACCTGCGCGCCGCGTCACGCGAGCAGGCCGATCCGGGCAGCCGGTAATCGAGCGCACTAGGCTGACGCGGTGGCCCAACCCCTCCCCATCCGCCGCGCGGCCAGGGTCATCCTGCTGGACCCAGACGGCCGGGTGCTGCTCATGCGGTACGACGACGCCCCGCCGAACGGCCAGCACTGGGCCACGCCCGGCGGCGGCGCTGACGACGGCGAGGATTACCCAGCTGCCGCCCTGCGAGAACTGGCCGAGGAGACCGGCTGGCGCGACATCACACTGCTGCGGGAGGTGCTGCGCAGGAACTTCCCGATGGAGTACGCCGGGCAGATGGTCGAACAGCGCGAGCGCCTGTACCTGGCCAGGACAGAGCAGCCCGCCCGCCCGATTAGCGGCGTCGAGGACATGCACGTCGCCGACGGGATTGCGGCCTGGCACTGGTGGACGCTTGCCGAACTCGACGCCACCCGCGAGCACATCTGGCCGCCTGGCCTGGCCGACCTGATCAGGACGCTCGGCTAGGCGCGGCATGACACCGGAGGAACTGGTGCGCCTGGCCGTCGACGCCGCCGAGGACGGACTCGCCGCCGGGGAACTGCCCATCGGCGCCGTCGTGGTGATGGGCGATGAGGTTCTCGGCCGGGCGCATGCCCGCGAGCGATCCGACCGCCGCAGGCTTGTGCATGCCGACCTGCTTGCCATGGAGCAGGCCGACAAGACGCTGGCCAGGAGCAGGCGGACCGCGCCGCTGCTGCTGGCGGTGAGTCTCGAACCGTGCCTGATGTGCCTCGGCGCAGCGATGGCGCTGGTCGTCGATGAGATCTACTACGGCCTTGAGGCGCCAGGTGACGGCGCGGCGGGCGTGCCAGCGGTCTGGCGGCCGGCCGTACCTGACGCCGACTTCTGCCGGATCCCGCCGCTCACCGGCGGGATATGCCGCGCTCAGTGCCTAGACCAGTTCCGCCGCTACGTCGCCGCGGCGCCGCCATCAGGCTTCAGGACCTGGGCCGCGGGCCTAGCCAGCCTGCCCGGCTAACCTGCCGAGACGGCTAGGGGCAGACGCGCCCGTTTCGCTCGAAGGCAGCATGCGTGAGCGGCATCAGCGCGGCCCACTGCGCCTCCATCTGCTCGGCCACCATCTCGATCTCGCGCTGCGGGAACGACGGGAACGCCGCGTCGTCGCTGCGTACCCGCAGCGACAGGAAGTTCATCAGGGCCCGCGCGTTGCAGGTGGCATACATCGAGGAGTACAGGCCGACTGGCAGCACGGTCCTGGCGACCTCACGGGCCACGCCGGCCTCGAGCATCAGCAGGTAAGCGGCATACGCCTGCCGGCACGACTCCTCGACCTCGCGCGCCACCACCTCGTGCTGCTCGGGGGTGCCGTCGGAGAACACGTAAGCGCCCGGCTTGCCGGTCTGCACCAGCTTGCGGCCTGGTCCCGGCCGGTAGAAGACCGGGTTGAGCTTGCGGTACCGCCCGCTCTCCTCGTTGTAGCTGAACGTGCGGTGCCGCATGAACTCGCGGAACACGAAGATCGGCGCCTGCACGTAGAACGTCATGGAGGAGTGCTCGAACGGGGTGCCGTGCCGGTCGCGCATCAGGAAGTTGATCAGCCCGGCAGACCGCTCGGGATCCGCGTCCACGTCGGCCAGGCTCTGCTCGCCCTTGGTGGACACCCGCGCGGCCCAGATCACGTCCGCGTCGGAGGCCGCGTGCTTGATCAGCTCGACCGTCATGTCGCTGCGGAAGGTGATGTCCTCCACGGTGGTCATTCTGCTCGGCGCCTCTGCCAGTTGCACGGCGGCTCCTCTCCTTGGCCTCAGCCTCATCATGCCGACTGCCGATGACACTCGGGCGTGCGGCGCGCGGACCTGTGTGCCCCAGACCTTCCCGGCTGGAAAATTGGCCGCATATCAGACAATTAATTGATCGCTTAATCCGGCGTCGCTAGCCGCCCGGGTCGGGGATTACTCTCGATAACAGGGAAACGACGAGTACCCGGAGGCCGGTCATGGGCGCAGAGCGCGACGAGGCTCTGGAAGTACTGCGCGCCGTCTGGCGCGCCCGCGGCCAGGGCGAGGATGTCCTGGCGGGCGACGAGTCCGAGGCCAAGTCCTGCAAGCGGATGACTGACGTCGGGTTCGACGACTTCGCCGGCGGCGAGACCGAGCGCAGGGCGGCCTGGCGGGCGATGCTGGCCCGCGAGGGCAAGCTGCGTCCCTCGCCGGACGGCATCGAGGATCTCGTCACCCGCTCAGCGCAGGCCCGCTGACCCGAACCACCGGCCAGACGGCGAGGAGAAGCCCTCTCGTGGAGTACCCGCAGACCGTCGCCGAGCTGACCGACACGCTGCGCGCCGGCGGGTACCTGGCCGACCGCGGGCTGGCGACGTCGCTGCTGGTGTCGCTATCCCTGCGCCGGCCGTTGCTGCTCGAGGGCGAGGTCGGCGTCGGCAAGACCGAGCTCGCCAAGGCCCTGGCTGCCGCCTACGGCCGGCGGCTGATCCGGCTGCAGTGCTATGAGGGCATCGACACCAACCAGGCCCTGTACGAGTGGGACTATGCCCGGCAGATGCTCCAGATCCGGGCGCTGTCCGAGCGCCAGGCCGCTGACGAGGAAGCAGTGGACAAGCTGTTCGGCCCGAAGTTCCTGCTCGAGCGGCCGCTGCTGGCGGCGATCAGGGCCGGCCAGCAGGCCGTGCTGCTGATCGACGAGATCGACCGTGCCGATGACGAGTTCGAGGCGTTCCTGCTCGAGGCGCTGTCCGACTTCCAGATCACGATCCCGGAGATCGGCACCATCGCGGCAGCAGTGCCGCCGGCGGTCATCTTGACCTCCAACCGGACCAGGGAGCTGCACGACGCGCTCCGGCGCCGCTGCCTCTACCACTGGATCGGCTACCCGACCGCCGAGCGCGAGCTGGAGATCGTCCTGACCCGCGAGCCCGCGGCCGCGGCGGCGCTCGCCAGGAAGGTGGTGGCCGCCGTCCACCGGCTGCGCGAGCTGGACCTGGCCAAGCCACCGGGAGTGGCCGAGACCATCGACTGGGTGCGAACCCTCGGCTTCCTCGGCGAGGACGAGCTGACCCCGGCCGCGGCCGCGGACACCATCGGCGCGGTGATCAAGGACAGGGACGACCTGGCCCTGGTCAGCGACCGGCTGGAGGAGATCACCTCCGGTGCCTGATCAGGCGGCATTCGCCGGGGTCCTGACCGGGTTCGGACGCGCGCTGCGGACGGCTGGCCTGGCCGTCGGGACACCGGACGTGATCAGCTACTGCAGCGCCGCGGCGCTGCTCGATCCGGCTGACCTGGTGGACCTGTACTGGGCCGGGCGCACGACGCTGGTCCGCCGCCGGGACGACATTCCCGGCTACGACATGACGTTTCGTGCCTATTTCCTTGACGAAGCCGGCCCGGCTCGCGACGTGCTGATGCTGCCTGCCACCCACGTCGCCGAGGCGGAGGCCGAGCTGGTGATGCCCGCGACCGAGCCGGGCGCCGGGCAGGACAGCGAGGAGCAGGCGCTGCTCGGCCTGATGGCCTCGGATGTGGACGCGCTCAAGCACCGCTCGTTCGCCACCTGCACCCCCGACGAGCTGGCCGCGCTTCGCCGGATCATGGCCAGGATGCGGCTGACCCCGCCGCGGCGCCGGACCAGGCGGACCAGGGCCGGGCAGGCCGGACGGGCACCGGACCTGCGCAAGACCATCCGGGAGTCGATGCGGATGCACGGCGAGCCGGCCCAGATGTTCTGGCGGGAACGGCGGCTGCGGCTGCGGCCGCTGATCTTGATCCTCGACGTCTCCGGGTCGATGGCCGACTACTCAAGGCACCTGCTGCAGTTCGCCTACAGCGCCCGCCAGGCCGCGGCGAAGGTGGAGGTGTTCTGCTTTGGCACCCGGCTGACCCGGATCACCAGGGCACTGGAGCAGCGCCAGCCCGACAGTGCCCTGGAGCTGGCCTCGCGCGCTGTGGTCGACTGGGATGGCGGGACCAGGATCGGGGCGTCCCTGGACACTTTTGTCCGGCGCTGGGGCCGGGGCGGGATGTGCCGCGGCGGGGTGGTGGTGATCTGCTCCGACGGCCTCGACCGCGGCGACCCGGAGCTGCTCGCGGCGGCGATGGAGAGACTCTCCAGGCTCAGCCACCGGATCGTCTGGCTTAATCCGCACAAAGGGATCAACCAGGACTTCCGCCCGAGCTCGGTGGGCATGATGGTAGCCGCGCCGCATATCGACGTGCTGCTGTCCGGTCACGACCTCGCCAGCCTCGAGGAACTCGCCGCACTGCTGCCCGCGCTGAACTAGAGGAGTGCCTGGTTGTGAACTGGAGTGCCTGGCCGTGAAGTGGAGCGTCGGGATCGAGGCCGCCGGGGACCGCGTGCTGACCAGGGACGAGATCGTCGAGCTGGCCGACGCGGTGGCGGCCAGCAGCGGCATCGCGACCGGGATCGGGACTACCAGGTACGGGGCGCAGCTTGTCGTCGAGGCAGCCAGCCGCGAGGAGGCGATCGGCGCGGCCACGGAGGTGTTCCTGCAGGCGGCCGCCGTGGCCGGGCTGCCGCCGGCCCCGGTTGTGCACGCCGAAGCCGTCAGCGAGGAGGAGGACAGGGCGCCGTGATCCGGCTCGGCTCGCTCGCCGGCTACCCGTTCGAGGGCCCGAGGCTGCTGGCGGGCTGGACACCGCCGCAGGCCGCCGCCGTGTACGCGATCGCCTACAAGCCAGAGCCGGAGCGCAGGCCCGAGCACTACGCGGTCATCTACGTGGGGCACAGCGATGACCTGTCGTCCGAGCAGTTCCCGTTCCGGCACGTCGCGGCTCCGTGCTGGGTACGCCGGGCCGGCTCGAAGTGGAAGGTCTACGTCTGCACGTACGAGGTGCCGGGCGGCAGCCGGGCGCACCGCGAGCAGATAGCCCGCGAGCTGACCGCGATCTACCGCCCCAGCTGCAACGATCAGCAGTTTGAGCAAGCCTGGAAGGACGAGTGGATCGGCGAGTACTCGGCACCGACGACCGCGCCAGTTACCCGGCGCGGCCCCGAGGGGTCAAGGCCTGGCAGCTGAGGACGCCTGCGGACCGCGGGGTCGGCCGGTACCTTCTTGCACCAGGAGGAGGTTGGCCCGGGCGCCTGCGCGGGCAGTTAGCTGTAGGTGCACCTGACGGGATCCCGCTTCTGGGTTCTGTCCAGCGCACATAGGCCAAGGTTGTACGGTTAGCAGCACTACTTTCCTGCGGAAAGCGCCTAGACGGCAGAATCCTGCGCGAGGACTCCCTGGCACCAGGTTGAGCAAGCAAGTTCAGGGGTTCCGCCATCCTGGCCGCGACGCCGCGCGGCGCAGAGCAAGTCCGAACTACCCGCGGCGCGGGTTTAGGCATCAAGGGAGGCCCCGGTGACAGGTCTTGCCGCCGAGGTAACCGAGTCATCGCAGCAGCCCGAACCTTCTAGGCAAGCCGCGCGCGGCGTTCGCGCCCGGACGGTCCTGACGCTCGTCTATTACGTGCTTGGCGCCTTCCTGGTCACGGTACAGCTGTGGGTGGACCCGGCCAGCCGGTGGCAGATCGGCGACATCCAGGACGTAAACCAGGCGACCTGGTTCATGCGCTACACCGCGACCGCGATCGAGCACTTCCGGCTGCCGGCGCTGCTGACCTCGGCCATGAACGCGCCGCACACCGTGAACATGATGTGGAACACCTCGCTGCTGCTGCCTGGCAGCGTGGTGGCGCCAGTGACCCTGCTGTTCGGGCCGCAGGTGGCGCTGACCGTGCTGCTGGTGATCGGCATGGCGGGCTCGGCGGCAAGCATGCTCTACGTGCTGCGCCGCTGGGGGGCCAGCTTGCTGGCCGCGGGACTCGGGGGCGCGCTCTACGGGTTCTCGCCGGCGCTGGTGAACTCGGGCATCGGCCACTACTCGCTCGAACTCGGCCTGCTGCTCCCGCTGCTGATCGACCGCCTGATGCGGATCGTGACCGGCCGGGGCAGCCCGGTCAGGAACGGCATCTGGCTGGGCGTGCTGGCGGCAGCTCAGCTGTTCATCAGCGAAGAGGCGCTGGTCGACACGATCCTCGCCGCAGTGATCATGCTGGCGGTCATGGTGGCCAGCCGGCCGCATCAGGTCAGGGAGCGGCTGCTGCCCTCGCTGACCGGCCTGGCAACCGCGGGCGGGATCGCTCTGGTGCTATGCGCCCGCGGGCTCTGGGTGCAGTTCCACGGCGTGGCCGCCAATGGCGCGGCCGCTACGGTCGTGATCTTGTACAACGGCCGCCTGACGAACCTGGGCACGCTGCCGTACGCCTTCATCACCCCGGCCAGGTCGGTGCTGCTGCACACGGCCTCCACGGCCCACCGTGCGGCCTACTATCCCCAGCCGACGCCGGAATACCTGGCCTACCTCGGCATTCCGCTGATCATCGTGCTGCTGGCCGCGATCATCTACTTCTGGCGGGACCTGACGATCAGGGTGGCCGGGCTAGCCGGCATTGCCCTGGAGTGGATGGGGATGGGCGCCAAGCCGAGAATCGCCGGCACGTCTACCCTGCCGTCCTTCCTGCTGCCCTGGCAGTACCTGCAGCACCTGCCGATGCTCGGCGGCATGGTGCCGGACCGGCTGGCCATCCTGGCCGACCTCGCGGCGGCCGTGGTCCTCGCCTTCGCCATCGATCGCGCCCGGTCGTCCAAGCCGTTCGTGAACTGGCGGTACGGCGCTCAGGCCGTGACCGCGATCGCGGTCCTGGCGCTGCTGCCGCTGATCCCGGCGCCCTACCAGACGGCCAGGGTGGCTCCGGTCCCGGCTGGCTGGCAGGCGACCTTCGCCGCGCTGCACCTCACGCCCCAGTCCAGGGTGCTGCTGGCACCGTTCCCGTACTCGGGGGTGTCGGAGATGCTTCGCTACGCGGCAGCGACCGGCGAGCCAGCCACGATGAACGGCGGCGACTTCATCCAGCCGGACGAGCCAGGCCGGCTCAGCCGGGCGGGCCGGGCGGGCATGGACCCGCTCACCAGGTACATCGACGGGCTGTACTCGGGCACCTGGGGGACGGCCACGCCCTCGCCGGCCGTCATCAAGGCGGACCTGGCCGAGATGGACCCGGCCGGGGTGGTAGCCGTGACCACTCCGACGACGGCCATGGGCCGGTTCCTGATCCAGCTGTTCGGGCCGCCCACCACGCACATCGGCCAGGTTCTCGGCTGGCGGCTGTAGCGGCTACCTAGCTGCGCGCCGTGGGCCGCAGGCTGCCGGTATCAGTCAGCAGTACCTGCTGGACGGCCGGGACCGCCGGCGGGACGCTGGGGGCGACCGGCGCACGGTCCTGCGCGGCGTTCCAGCGCCTTGTACTGCACCAGACCACCATCGTGATGAGCGTTGCCAGCATCACCACGGGCGCGATGCTGTTGAGGTTATCGCTCTGGATCCGGGTGATGATCGGCCCGAGCCTGGAATTCTCGCCGAGGCCGACGCCGGGGATGTTGGCGATCGTCATGACGCTCAGCCAGGCCAGCGCCAGCCAGTCGAGGCGCGAGGAGCGGTAAAAGGCCAGCACGCAGATGGCCATCAGGCTGTACCAGGCAAACTGGTGCGGCCAGACCAGCAGCCACGCCAGGCTCAGCGCCAGCGCGGCACGGATCGCCGGGCGGTCCTCCAGTCCGGCTGGAAGCCCGCGCAGGGCCAGCCAGGCGACGGGCACGAGCAGGCATACTGCGACCGGGACGACGGCGCCCAGGCTGATCCCCAGGTGCGGGAAGATGAACCCGTAGAAGCCGTCACCCAGGCCCGTGTCGGCCCTGTTCCCGAGCGCCTTGATCGCGGGCAGCCCGGCCCAGGCATAGGAGGGCACCAGCACGGCCAGCCCGCCGGCTGCGGCGGCCAGCAACTCGGTCCGCTTGCCGCGCAGGCACCACGCAACGCCCAGGCCGTAGAGGGCGAACGCCGCCTTGATGTCGGCGGCCGCGCCGATGCATATCCCGGCAGCCAGGGCGGCCGGTACCGGCCTGGCGATCAGCCGCCGGTCCAGGATCAGCAGCCCGGCCAGGCCGATCGCGGCTGCCACGATGTCCAGGTGCGCGGCGGCGATGGCGCTCCAGATGACCAGCGGGTTCACTGTCCACAGCAGGTGAGCCCGCAGCCGGGCTGCCCGGTCATCCCGAAATAGCCTGTCGGCCGCGACCGCGACCCCGGCGAACGCGATAGCGTTCCACAGCTTCAGCCAGAACGCAGTCCTGGCCAGTGACGAGCCGCTGAGCTTGGCGGCAACAAGCTGCTCAAGCGTGGCCAGCGGGCCGTACACGCTGGGATCGCGATTCCAGTCCCTCGGGACTCCGCTGTGCAGGTGCATCAACTGCTGGTACTGGAGCGGCGTCATCACGTAGGGACTACGGCCGATTGCGGCGATGTGCCCGAAGATGGCGTAGTCGAGGACGTCAGTGGAGCCGACAGGCGGCAGTACCACGAGCGCGACGACGCTGATCGCCGCCGCGACGAGCAGCGTCCTGATGGGCAGCGGCTTGCCGCGCCGGGCCGCCGCCAGCGCCGCGCCTATCCCGAGGGCAGCCAGCACGGCCGCGGCCCACAGCGTCACTGAGATGATCTTCGGCGAGATGCTGGCGTTGATCTCCCACGGCGGGCCGGAGGCGGGCATGTCCAGCTGCGGGGGCATCCAGCCGAGCCTGAGCAGCCCTGCTGCCACCATGATCACCAGGGCGGCGATGATCGCGGCCGTCGCCAGCCGACCCAGGCGCCTTTCCGCGGCGGCGTGCTCCGCGGAGTCGGTCGGCGCCAGGGCTGGGCGGGCAGCCGAAGAGGTGCTGAAGAGGGTCACTGCGCTCTCATGGGTACGCGGCGGTGGCTGTGCGGGAGACGGATGACTAAGTATGGTGCCTAGTTAATCGTGTGCTTCCCAGATACACGTAAGGTAGCCAGCCTTTGGGGCCGCGCTCTGAAAGCACGGAATTCTCGAATAGCACTATATCGGACATGCTCCCACACCCCGGTACCCGCCGTCCGCATCACGTCGGCCGCGTGCAAAGTAGCCCCGCCGGGGCTACCGCTAGCTTTGCGGGGCGTATCCGACCGCGTCGTGCAGGCGAGAGCGGCGCGTCCCCGAGGCCGGGCGGGCGGGCTCGGGAACGGCAGGAACCTCGGGCCGGGGCGTGACGTCCGCCACGATCTCCTCAGCCATTCCATACAGTAGCGGCAGTGCCCCTGCCACCACCCCGCCGGTCTCGTTAATGTGCCCGACGGCCGGCCCGATGACCTCGGCGTGGCTGCCGATGGTCGACACCAACTCGGCGCACTCCTCCAGATTGCCGGCGATCCTGGTCAGCAGTGTGCCGACCCAGTACAAGTAGAACGCCAGCCCGGCGACGAGCAGCACGATATCGACGACTGTGAGGATGACCAGGGTCGTCACGACTTCACCTTCCCGAGCACGCGGCCGAGGAACAGGTGGTGCTTGAGTCCCTCGGCCAGCACGGCCTCGACGCCGCCAGCGACCTGCGGTATCAGCGCTGCATCCGCGGTATTAGCGGCAGCGGCCCTGAGCGTGTCCCTGACCTGGACGACACGGCGGTCGATGATCGCCGTGAAATAGATGAGCAGGCTGAGCAGTGCGGCGACCGCGAGCACCACGACGAAGCCGACGATGATCGCGATCACCCAGCGGGTGTGCTCAGCGGAGGACATGGCCAATACGTGCATCACTAGCCTCCAAGCCGCTCGCGCCCGCGCTGCAGGCCGCCGATGATGACCGTGGCGTACTCGATGGTCGTGCGCAGCGCGCCAAGCGGCGCGGTGTTGCGCACCGCGTCGCTGAGAGCCGCGTTGATCTTCGGGGCTTCGTCGCCGATGGACTTCGCCAGAATCAGGATCGGGACGACCAGCGCGACTACCGCGAGCACGACCACGATCCCGATGATCCAGCCGAGTGTCCAGCCGAAGTTACTCGGACCCGCTGGCCCGGCGGCCAGATGGGCAACTGCCTTCATGTACGCCTCCACTACGGCTCAGACCGTCTCGCAGAAGTCCCTGACGGGCTTGAGGCTGGCGTTGACCGACGTCAGCCGGTCGGGCACGGTGCTGGTCAGGTCCGCGACCGCGCGCACGCCGCCCGTCGTGGCGACCAGCGTGGCGCGGATCGCCCTGAGGTGGAAGATCACCCGCAGCAGGGCCACCGCGGTGAGCGCGATGATCAGCGCGGAGATGATGAGGGTTACCCAGGCAGCAGCTGGCATGACTTAGCTCCTTTCCCGCGGCTCAGCCGAGCAGCTTCGCGACAGACCCGGCGTACCGGACCGCGCCGACGCTGACAGCGCCGATCGTCGCGTCGGTTGTGGCCAGCGCCGCTGGCACGTCCGACAGCTCGCCGACCAGTGCGACCCCGCCGCTGAGAATGTCGTCGGTGGCATGCCTGATCCGCTCGACCGCCGCCAGCACCCTGTTCAGCAGGAAGATGACGACAGGCAAGATCACCACCAGCAGGATCGCGTTGCCGATCCACCACAAGACCATGGCCTAGCCTCCTTCTCGGGGGGTGCTTCCCTAGCTCGCGTGCTGGTAGGGAATGAAGAACCGGCGGAAGACCCTGGCCAGCGCCATCCTCGCGGCCCGCAGGCCGAGGGCGAAGCCGCTCGCCGGGGCAGCTGCCGACGACGCTGCGAGCTGCTCGGCGGACTCGCCCCGGTCCAGCCTCGCGATCCGGTCCTGCATGTTGGCGGCAAAGTCCCGCATCAGGACGGCCGAGACGTCGGAGATCATGCCGCGCCCGTATTGCGCCGCCGCTCCAGACAGCTGCAGGTCCTGGGTTACGGCTACCTTCGTGCCGCGCCCGGACCTGCTCAGCAGCGCGGTGACGACCATGCTGGCCTGGCCGCGGCCGCGCTCCTCGGCGCCGCTGGCATGCACGGCTAGGCGCTTGGCCTGCTCGTCCCGCTCGGTGATGTCGGCCGTGCCGGCGAAGTTGAGCCGTACCGGGCCCATCCGGACCGCTACCTTGCCCTTGTACTTGTCGTCGCCGAGGCTCTCGGTGAGCTCCGCGCCCGGCAGGCAGCTGGCGATCTGCGGGATGTCCTGGAAGAACTGCCAGACCTTCTCGACCGGCTCGGCGACCTCGAAGTCATTCGTGATCAGCATCGGCTATCTCTCTTTGCGTAGGCGGCGGGATCGGTCTGGAACGCCTGCTCACAGCCGGGCCCGCAGAAGTGATAGGTGCGGCCCTCGTAGTCCGCGCTGCGGCTGGCTGGTCCTGGCTCGACCGTCATTCCGCACACCGGGTCGGTCGTCGCAGGCCGCGGCTTCGCGGCGCGCGCACTGACAGCGCTGCTGGAGCCCAGGCCACCCCCGGCGCGCAGCTGGACCAGCTCGGCCAGGATGGCGACCGCAATTTCCTGATGCGTCGTCGACCCGAGGTCCAGTCCGGCCGGAACATGGACGCCCTTGAGCAGCCCAGGGTCGATCCCGCGGTCGGTCAGGTAGCCGAGGACGGCCTCGCCGCGCCGGTGCGAGCCGACCAGGCCGAGGTAAGCCGGCCGTGCGGCCGCCGCCCGCTCCAGCACACCTTCGTCGTCATGGCCCTGCGTCGCTACGACTACCAGTGATCGCTCGCTGGCGTCGGCAGCCGTGAAATCCTGGCCCGCGACCAGGTCGGCCTGCCAGCCGAGCGCCCTGGCCAGCTCGACCAGCGTCGTCGCCATGGGAGAGCTGCCGATAACCACAAGGTGCGGTACCGGCAGCATGGGCTCGATGTAGACCTCAAGCGCGCCCTCGCTCTGGCAAGCGATCGGCACGAAGGTCATGCCCTCGGGCAGCTCCTGCGCCCCGGACGCTGCTGTGCCGTGCGCCGCCCCCTGATAGCCGAACTGCTCGGGGCTGCCAAGCAGCAGCAGCCGGGCTGTGCCGGTCTCGATCACTTCGCGGGCAGCGCGGGTCACGGCCGGCTCGGCGCAGGCACCGCCGATCCAGCCGCTGAGCTGGCCGTCGGCCGTGATGATCGCGCGCGAGCCCTGCTGGCTGGAGGACGGGGCCTGACGCCAGACCACGGTTGCAAGCGCAAAAGGCTCGCCCCGCCGCGCCAGGTCCGCGGCCTCCTGCAGGACTCCCCAGCCGTCCACCGGCAACCCCTAGTCGTCCGACCGGACCGGCGGCGCGCCGGACACGTCGCGGTGGTAAGTGATGGCCTCCCACACCCGGTCGGGCAGCAGCGGCATGTCGATATTGCGCACCCCGGTGCCAGACAGCGCGTCCATCACCGCGTTCACGAACGCGGCCGGCCCGCCGACGGCAGCGCACTCGCCGATGCCCTTGGCCCCGATCGGGTGGTGCGGGCACGGCGTGACGACCTCGCTGTGCAGCTCGAAGCCGGGCGTTTCCCACGCCGTCGGCAGCAGGTAGTCCATGTAGTTGGCGCCGACGCAGTTGCCGTCGGCGTCGAACGTGATGAACTGCATGTTCGACATGGCGTATGCCTCGGTCAGGCCGCCCATGATCTGGCCCTCGACGATCATGGGGTTGATCCGGACGCCGCAGTCATCGACGGCGACCATCTTCAGCACATCCCAGACCCCGGTCTGCGGGTCGACCTCGACGGTCACTATGTACACCGCGAAGGGCCAGGTCAGGTTGGGCGGGTCATAGTAGGCGGTCGCGTCCAGGCCCGGCTCCATGCCGTCGGGCATGTTCGCGTAGGCCGCGATCGCGCATTCCTGAATGGTGACGCCGCGGTCGGGGGCGCTGCGCACGTAGAACCGGCCAAGCTCCCACTCGATGTCCTCCTCCGATACCTCGAGTAGGTGCGCGGCCAGCTTCCTGGCCTTGGCCCTGATCTTGCGCGACACCATCGCGACCGCGGCGCCGGCTACGGGGGTGCTGCGGGACGCATAGGTCCCCATGCCGAAGGGCGCCGTGTCCGTGTCGCCCTCTTCCACGACCACGTCCTCGGCGGGAATGCCGAGCTCGTGCGCGACGATCTGCGCCCAGGTGGTCTCATGGCCCTGTCCCTGGGTACGTGCACCCGTGCGGACGATGGCCTTGCCGGTCATGTGCACCTTCAGCTCGGCCGAGTCGAACATCTTGATGCCGAGGATGTCGTACTCCCGGCTGTTGCCCGCGCCGAGCGGCTCGGTCATCGTCGAGATGCCGAGGCCAAGCAGGCGGCCCCTGGAACGTGCCTCGGCCTGCTCACGCCGGAAGTTGTCGTAGTCGATCGCCCGCAGGCCCACATCCAGGCACTTGCCGTACTGGCCGGAGTCCAGCAGGAAGCCGAACGGAGTCCGGTGCGGGAACTGGTCGTCCCGCACGAAGTTCGTCCGGCGGAACTCGGCCTGGTCCATTCCGAGGTCCCCGGCCGCGGCCTGCACCATCCGCTCCTGGAAGAACATGGCCTCGGTGACGCGGAACGAGCAGCGATAGGCGACGCCGCCGGGCGCCTTGTTGCTGTAGGTACCCCTGGCGGTCAGGTGCGCGGCCGGGATGTCGTACGCGGCGAAGGCCGAGTGCAGCAGACCGATCTTGAACTTGCTCGGCTGGGCATCGGAGAAGAACGCCCCGTGATCGGCGTCGCAGTGCATCCGGACGCCGAGGATCTTGCCGTCGCGCCGCAGTGCCATCTCGCCATGCAGGTAGATGTCGCGGGCAAAGCCAGTCGAGATCAGGTTCCCCGACTTGTCCTCGATCCACTTGACCGGACGCTCCAGCAGGATCGAGGCCAGGATCGAGCAGACGTAGCCTGGATAGACCGGCACCTTGTTGCCGAAGCCGCCGCCGATGTCGGGCGAGATGATCCGGATCATGTGCTCGGGCAGCTCGGCGACCATGGCCACGGCAGCCCGGATGATGTGCGGCGCCTGCGTGGTCATGTACACCGTGAGCTTGGACGTGGCCCGGTTGAAGTCGGCGATCGAGCCGCAGCACTCGATGGGCGACGGGTGCGAGCGCGGGTAGTGCAGCGACAGCCGGGAGACCACGTCGGCCTGCTCGAATGCCCTGTCGGTGCCGGCCGCGTCGCCCACTTCCCAGCGGTAGATGACGTTGTCGGGCTGGTTCTCCTTGTCGTCGCGGATGACCGGCGCGCCCTCGGCCACCGCCTGATCGGGGTTCACGATGGCCGGTAGTGGCTCGTAGTCGACGACGATCGCCTCGCAGGCGTCCTTGGCGATGTAGGGATCGTCGGCGATGACGCAGGCGACCTCCTGGCCCTGGAACCGCACCTTGTCCGTGGCCAGCACCGCCTGGGTGTCGTAGGACAGCGTCGGCATCCAGGCCAGGTTGCGGGTGGCCATCATCTCGCCGGTCAGGACCAGGTGCACGCCGGGGATGTCCCAGGCCTTGCTGGCATCGATCGACTTGATCCGGGCGTGCGCGAGCGGGCTGCGCAGGATCTCCATGTGCAGCATGCCCGGCAGCACGATGTCGTCGGTGTAGTTGCCCTTGCCGCGGATGAAACGGCTGTCCTCCACCCGCTTCCGGCTCGCGCCAAGCCCGCCGATCTTGATCTCGTCTACAGCCTGCGACACGTCCTCAGCCCTCCGATCGCAGCTTCTCCGCCGCCCACAGCACGGACTTCACGATGTTCTGGTAGCCGGTGCACCGGCACAGATTCCCCGAGAGCGCCCAGCGCACCTCTTCCTCGGTGGGATCGGGATTGGCGGCCAGCAGGGCCTTGGCGGCCATCATCATGCCGGGCGTGCAGAAGCCGCACTGCAGGCCGTGCTCCTCGCGGAAGCCCTCCTGCAGCGGGTGCAGTTCGCTGGCACTGGCCAGTCCCTCAACCGTCTCCACCGACCGCCCGTCGACCTGGACCGCGAGCATCGTGCACGACTTGACGGCCTTGCCGTCCACCAGCACGGTGCATGCGCCGCAGTTCGTCGTGTCGCAGCCCATGTGAGTGCCGGTCAGCCCGGCTCCCTGGCGGATCAGGTGCGACAGCAGCAGCCGCGGCTCGACCTCGGCGACCTTCTTCTCGCCGTTGATCGTGAACTTGATCCTCCGCACCGGTACGCCGGCCGCAGCCTCCTCGCCCCGGTCCTCATGCACAATCGTCATGGTCAGGCTGCCCTCTCCGCGTGATCGGCCTGCCCGTTCGGGCTGCTGAGGATGCGCTCGACGAACGTGCGCACCATGTGCCGCTTGTACTCGGCGCTGCCGCGGTGATCGGTCCGCGGCCGTGCGGCCTGCGCCGCCAGGTCGGCCGCCGCGCTGATGGTTTCTGCGGTCAGGGGCCGCCCCGTCAGCGCCGCCGCCCCCTCCGCGGCGGCGATGGTGGAGCCGCCCACCCCCGTCAGTGCGATGCCAGCCCTGGTGACCTGGTCGCCCGAGATCTCGATGGAGACCGCCACCCCGACCGTGGCGAAGTCGCCCACCCGGCGCTCGAGCTTCAGGTAACCGCCCGACCTGGTGCCGCGGGCTGGCGGGATCACGGCCTCCACCGCGATCTCGTCGGCCTCAAGCGCGTTCTCGAACGGGCCGGTCACGAACTCGGCGACCGGGATTGACCGCTGCCCGCGCGGGCCCTGCGCGATGACCGAGCCGCCAAGCGACAGCACCACGGAGGCCCAGTCGCCCTGCGGGTCGGCGTGGCACAGCGATCCCACCAGGGTGCCGCGGTTGCGCACGATCGGGTCGGCGATGAGCGGCGCTGCAGCGGCCATCGTGGGCTGCGTGGACTTCAGGAGCTGCGAGTGCTCGAGGTCGGCGTGCCTGCACAGCGCGCCGATCCGAAGCGTCCCGTCGGCATCGGCGCGGTGATAATCCAGGCCAGGCACGTTGTTGATGTCGACTACCAGCTCCGGCGAGGCGAACCGCAGCTTCATGAGCGGGACCAGGCTCTGGCCGCCAGCCAGCACCTTGGCATAGTCACCGCCATCGCGCAGTAGCGCGATCGCCTCGCCCAGTGATCGCGGTGCCTCATAGCGGAACCGAGACGGGTACATGCGCTTCCTCCGGTCTGCGATGACAACTTCGGTCGCTGGCTTACCCCGTCCCAGCTCACTCCGAGTGCGGGTCTGGCACTGCTACCGGCAGCGACTCGTAGTCGGGATCTGGCCGCGGCTGCTGGTGCGGCGGCCATGGGCCGGAAACGGGCTGGCCGGCGATCTTCAGGTAGTCGATCAGCTCAGGCCACGCCCAGACCGTCGGGCTCGTGCCGGTCTTCGGGGCGTGCTCGATGAGCTCATAAAGGCGAGGATTGCCACGGCTGTGGCCGCTCGATTCAATCCGCATGGGCAGGCTCCCAGCGTCTGTGGCTCGGTTCGGCGGTCAGGACACTTCTGTCCCGCCGATGTTGCTAGCACGATCCGCCCAATCACGCTGCATCGCAACTAGCCAATAAGGTCTTGCTTAAGATGGCAGCCTGTGGGTCTATATTCGCTATATCAGTTATCTATTGATCTATCGGAAATGTAGACTATTGCGGGCCTGCGTTCCCTGCGCGCCGGTCCGGAATGCATGACTAGCTCCAGATCGTGACGTACACCGGCGGCCGGAACCTGGACGGCGGTATGCCCGCAGCCGGTGATCGCATCAGCTGCATGGCCTCCGGCGTGCCGAGGAACCGGCGGAGCGCGCTGGCCGCTGTGCTTCTGTGTTCCCGCTCGAGCGTGGTCACATACCAGCAGGCCTCCATCGGAAGTCCGGGCACGTCCAGCAGCGACAGCTCGCCGCGGCGCAGCTGCTGGGAGACCAGGTGCTCGACCGCCGGGGCGACGCCAGTGCCATCAGCCGCGGCGGCCCAGGCGGCCGCCTGACTCGGGAACACGCCGATGTTGCTCTCGGGGATCCCCAGCTGGGCAAGCAGCCGGCCGGTCGCGCTGCCGGCCTCGGCGCCTGCGGGGTCGACCAGCCAGCGCCACTGCCTGGCCGGCCCGCGCGGCCTGGAGTGACCCGCCGTCACCACCACGATGCGGTACTTGAAGATCGGCTCGGTCACGACGCGCATGGTGTCGTCGCCGTTCACCGCCGGCCCGATGGCAACGTCGGCGAGCCGGTTGGCCACGAGCACGGCAAGCTCGTCGGAGGCCGCCAGCCCGGATGACACGTCGACCGAGCCGGCGAACCTGCGCGTGAACGCCTCCATCAGCGGGCCCGACACGAACTCGGCGAACGTCGAGGTGGCGACGACCCGCAGCTGTTCCGGCGCGCCCTGGGCGGCGCGCACGGCCGCGTGCGCCTCGGCGCCAAGCACCACGATCTGGGACGCTGTGGACAGCAGCCGGGAGCCGCCGGGGGTCAGCGTCATGCCCGACGGCCCGCGGGTGATGAGCTGGTCGCCGAGGTGCTGGCGCAGCGCGGTGAGGGCCTGCGACACGGCCGGCTCGCTGACGCCAAGCGCGTTCGCCGCGGCGGTCACCGACCCGAGCCGCGCCACGAGAACGAATGCGTTCAATTGGGTGAGCGTCATGGCACTCGTCTCGTTTCCTGGCCCGTGCCCGGCGACATCCTGACAGTTTCAGTCATGATCACGCCTGCTATGCACCGGTTTATCCGACTGAAACTGTCAGGGTGTCAGTTCCAGCCAAGCTAGCCGAAGGTCCAGGGCCAGTGGCAGCACGGCAATGCGTCCAAACTCGGCGCATAGGGCCGCATCCAGCCTGGTGGGCTGGCGCCGCACTCATACACTCGTGACGGGCGGGCAGTTGCCCGGAGGGAGAGCGCATGCAGGTCCCGGCGCACGTCGAGTACGAGAAGGCGAAGAGCGTCGAGCATGCCCTTGCGCTGCTGACCAGGTACGGGCCGGAAGCCAGGATCCTGGCCGGCGGGCACAGCCTGATCCCGATGATGAAGCTGCGCATCGCCCAGCCTGAGGTGCTGATAGACATCAACGGGCTCACCGACCTCTGCTACATCAAGGTATCCGACCATGAACTGCTGATCGGCTCCCTTGCCCGGCACGCCCAGCTGCTTGACTCCGACGCGGTCGGCGAGCACTTCGCAATCCTGCGCGACGCCGAGAGGGTCATTGCCGACCCCATAGTCCGCAACTGGGGCACTGTGGGCGGGTCGCTCTGCCAGGCAGATCCGTCCGAGGACCTGTCCGCCGCGTTTGCCGCGGTGAAGGGCACCATGGTGATCCAGGGACCGGACGGCACCCGGACGGTGTCGGCAAGGGAGTTCCACACCGGGCCGTACGAGACCGTCGTGGCGCCTGGCGAGATCCTGGTCGAGATCAGGCTGCCGGTCCGGCCGGGCGGCGGCAGCGGTTACCTGAAGGTCGCCAGGCGGGTGGGCGACTGGCCGGTCGGCGCCGTCGGCGCTGCGGTCTGGCTCGACGGCGACGTCATCATCGACGCCGGGATCGGCCTGGCGGCGGTTGGCGCGCGGCACTTCGTGGCGGCAGAGGCCGAGGAGTACCTGCGCGGGCGGCCCGCGACGCCTGAGCATTTCGGCCGCGCCGGGGAGATCGCCGCGGAGAACTGCCGGCCCGTCTCCGACCAGCGCGGTCCAGCCGACTACAAGCGGCACCTTGCCCGCGAGCTGACGGCCAGGGTGCTGGCCGTCGCGGCAGGCCGGGCCCGTGCCCCAGAAGGCAAGGACAGTGCGGCGAGGTCGGCCGGATGAGGGTGAGCATCGCCGTCAACGGGGCCGAGCACAGCCGCGACGTCGAGCCGCGGCTGCTGCTGATCCACTTCCTGCGCGACGAACTGGGGCTGACCGGCTCGCACTGGGGCTGCGACACCTCCAACTGCGGCGCCTGCGTGGTCTGGATGGACGAGACGCCGGTGAAGTCCTGCACCGTGCTGGCCGTGATGGCCGACGGCCGCCGGGTCAAGACCGTGGAAGGGCTGGCGCGCGGCGGCGAGCTCGACATGGTGCAGCAGGGGTTCGCGGCGTGTCACGGCTTGCAGTGCGGCTTCTGCACGCCCGGCATGATGCTGACCGCGCGCTGGCTGCTTGACCACAACCCGGACCCGACGGCTGACGAGGTCAGAGAGGCGATCTCGGGCCAGATCTGCCGGTGCACCGGCTACGAGAACATCGTCAGGTCGGTGCTGTGGGCGAGCCGCGCGGAGGCGGCGCGGTGACCGACGATCGCGTTTTTTCCGGGAACGGGGTGTCGGGTGCGATCCCTCGCAAGGAAGATGCGCGGTTCATCCGGGGCCGGGGCACGTTCGTCGACGACATCAGCCTGCCCGGCATGCTGCACGGCGCCAT
>DASPWG010000185.1:0-7567 GCA_035621915.1 Streptosporangiaceae bacterium | reverse complement strand
ATGAGCAGCGGCGCAGGCGGTATCACGATTCCCGGGCGGCCTGAGCTGCATGAGGTCTCCACGGGCGTGTATGCCTACATCCAGCCCGACGGCAGCTGGTGGATCAACAACACCGGCTTCCTGGTCGGACCACAAGGGGTGATCAGCATCGATTCCTGCTCGACCGAGCGCCGCACCCGCGCCTACCAGGAGGCCATCGCGGCCGTGACGCCCGCGCCGGTGCGCGCGGTGGTCAACACTCACCACCATGGCGATCACACGTTCGGCAACTGCCTGTTCTCGCAGGCGGCGATCGTGGCGCACGAGCGCGCGCGGGACGAGGCCATCGCCTTCGGCCCGCCCCGGCCGCTGCCGTTCTGGGACGGCCCCGACTGGGGCGACCTTAGCCTCGACCCGCCGTTCGTAACCTTCACCGACCAGATCGCCCTGCACGTGGCAGACCTGCGCGTGCAGGTGCGTTACGTCGGCACTCCCGCGCACACGACCAATGACTCGATCATCTGGGTCCCGGACCGTTCCGTACTGTTCTGCGGTGACCTGATATTCAACGGCGGAACGCCATTCCTGCTGATGGGCTCGGTGGCGGGCGCCATCGAGGTCCTTGAGCAAGTACTGCGGCCGCTCGGCGCGCAGACCATCGTGCCCGGTCACGGCCCGGTATTCACCGGCACCGGGCCCCTGGACGCAACGCTGGACTACCTCAGGTTCGTGCTCGACCTGGCAGCCCGTGCCCGCGATGCCGGGCTGGCCCCGCTCGACGCTGCCCGCGACGCCGATCTGGGACGGTTCGCCAGCTGGCCCGACTCCGAGCGGATCGTCGGTAACCTGCACCGTGCCTGCGCCGAGCTGGCCGGGACCCCGCGCGGCGCCGCTATCGACACCGCGGCGGCGCTCGCCGACATGGTCGCCTACAACGGCGGGGCCCCGCTGACCTGTCTGGCCTGACTACCTACCACTAGCTCAGCGAAAGCGCGATGACGCGCACCGGATGGCTCGCTGCCTGCGGTTTAATGGATTGTTTCTCCGCACGGCGGAATACCGCGAGCCCTCGAGCCGGGCAAGATCGTGGCGTCGGTGACGCTACCCACGGTGAGTAGCGGGGTGGGTAACGGCATTAACGCCATGCATATCTTCACCACGGCCATCGGCTCGGGCGTCCCTACTGGCTAAGCGAGGACGGTGCCTGGACCCCGCCTAAGCCGCCGAGGTTTCGCGGCAAGATATGCAGGCCGGCACGCGCAGAATAGGGCGATGGGCTCCGCTGATCGTGCCACGGTCAGCGTCACCTTCGCTGGCAGCGGGGATGCGTTCGGCAGTGGCGGGCGACTGCAGGCCTGCATTCACCTGCGGCCGGACGGCGCGCCGCCCGTGCTGCTGGATTGCGGCGCCACCTCGCTGGCTGCGCTGAAGCGCTGCGGCCTTGATCCGGGTGAGGTCGCCGCGGTGTTCGTGTCGCACCTGCACGGCGATCACTTCGGCGGGCTGCCGTTCCTGGTGCTCGATGGCCAGTTCTCCGGGCGGGCGCAGCCGCTGACCGTAGTCGGCCCGCCCGGCACCGCGGCCCGGCTGGACATGGCGATGGAGTGCCTGTTTCCGGGGTCGGCGGCGGCGGCGCGGCGGTTCGCCGTCCGGGTGACCGAGCTCGCGCCGGGCTCCACGGCCCGGGCAGCCGGGGTCGAGGCCGCAGCATGGGCTGCCGATCACCCCAGTGGCGCGCCCGCGCTGTGCCTGCGGCTGGCGATGGCGGGCAAGGTCATCGGATACACCGGCGACACGGCCTGGACCAGTTCGCTAATCCAGGTCGCAGCCGGGGCTGACCTGCTCATCGCGGAGGCCTACTACCGGGACAAGGCAGTTCCATACCACCTGCGGCTCGCCGACCTCAACACCCACGCGGCCGAACTCACCAGCCGCCGGATCATCCTGACGCACATGTCCGCCGACATGCTCGACCAGCAGGGCCGGCACGGCTATGAAACCGCCTCCGATGGTCTGAGCCTGCGCGTCTAGCGGCGCAGGAGGAAACCCCGGCGCGAGATGCGGGTCCAGTTACCGGGAGTCTTGAGGAGGACCGGACGCCATCTCGGCCTTGCTTAGTGCCGCCATGAACGCCTCGCTGTCCGATTGCCAGTCGGCTACGGGCGGATAGGTCTCACGCCGCCAGCGGTATGGCAGCTCCACGACCAGGCCCGGCCGCGTCGCACGTCGCGCCATCGACAGCATGTCGTGCAGGACGGTCCGCTGCTGCTCGGGCCTGCCTGGCTCGCCCAGCGCGTGCCCGAAGGGCCAGTGCAGGTAGAGCATCCGGGGCGCTCTGGCCGCCTCCGCCACCTCTTTTACCAGCGCCAGGCTGACGGTGGTCAGGCCGGCTCGTTCTATCTCCCTCGCGAGCAGTCCCACGGACCGCGTGCAGATTGGTCAAGCCGGCACCAGGAGGGCAAGGTCAACGCCACCGTCATTAAGCCGGGCAGCAACCTCCCGGCCTGGTCCGATCAGCTTGGCACCCTGATCCACCAGGCCGAATCCGTAATTCTCGGCGGCCAGCCTTCCGATCACTCCCTGCGCCGCCAGCTCGCGCAGCCGCTGCAGCGGGAACACCAGGTTGATGTCGCGCAGGGCATCGCGGCGGTCGTATGCCTGATGGGTGATGGCCAGGTCGCCCGGCTCGGCATCGCACGGTATGACCCGGAACGAGGAGTCGCTACCCGGGTTGAACGGCTTGTCGCGCCGAAGGTGCACGCCGCTGGTCGTGACCAGCGCCACCGTCGCCTCGGTGATCGGGCGCCTCAGCTGCGTCCACGGGATCACCCCGCCCGTCAGCCGCCGCAGCTGCGGAAGAGCCAGCGTCCTGCTTATCCAGCGGCCTACTGCCTGCCCGCGCGCACTCCCGCTGGTCCAGCAGCTGAGCCGCTCGGCCAGCGGGTTCACACGGGTCAGTTCCGGACTCCTGCCGTCGTCCATGCCTGCCTCCGTGCCTCTCGCTCAACGTACCCTCGGGCACGTTGTCAGGGCGCAACGACCGATGCGTTGTACCTGTCCCAGACGGCGGCATCGGAGTTGCCCGCGTGCAGGGCCGAGACGAGGGCGTCGATTTCGGGGGTCATCACGACGAGGATCCGGGTGGCGGCAGGGCCCCGGTTGGCGAAGGTGTGCACCGTCCCGGCCGGGATGAACGCGAGCTCTCCGGTGGTCAGGATCCGCCGCTCATCGCCTTCCAGTACCTCCAGTTCCCCGTCCAGCACGTAGAACGCCTCGTCAGAGCGGTGATGCACATGAAGCGGCGCCTGGTCACCGGGGTACGGGTCGAGATTCCACTCCTTAATCACGAAATCGGCCATGCGAGCAGGCTACGTCTGCAGCCCGAAGCCGGCCAGGCAAAACGACCCGCACGCAGCCTTGCCGGCTACGGCCGCCATTCTCACAGCGCGGGATCGGGACCGCGGCGACTCCCTGCAGCTCGATCTTGGCGCCGAACGGCAGTGCGCCCGCCTGGAAGGTCAGCCGGGCCGGCGCGGCCGCTGGGTCAGGGAACTGCCCGCGCCACCAGGTGGCTTCCTCGCCCAGCGTTCCAGGGCAGACCCCTTACTCCCGGCGGCCGCCCCGCCGGCCGTTGCCATTTGCGGTGCGCAGCCAGTAGCCGACAGGGAAGAGCCGCAGGTGCAGGCGTGAGTCGACCAGGCCCCACAGCCCGCGGCGGGCGAACAGCGCTATGACGATGGCGACAAGGCCGAGGATGATCAGGTACCAGGCGTTGTACGAGGCCAGCGTCTGCTGCAGCACCATGTACACCGCGGTGCCGATGATGGGTCCCTCGATCGTGCCGAGCCCGCCGATGATCGTCGCGAAGGCCATCTCGGCGGTCCACTGGACGGTGAAGTCGGCCGACGGCTGTACCTGCAGCTGGCTGATCGCGAGGATCCCGCCTGCGGCGCCGCAGCCCACTCCGGCGACCACGAATACCAGCATCCTGGCCAGGCCGACGCGTGCCCCCGAACTGCGCGCGGCGACCTCGTCGTCCCTGATCGCGGTGAGTACGAGGCCGAGCCTGCCCCGCAGCAGCAGGTAGGTGGCCAGCAGCGCGAGCACCGTGACGGCCAGCCCTGCCCAGTAGGTGTACGCCGTGAGCAGCGTCGGGCTGAGTCCAGCGAGCCCCGGTAGCGGCATCCCGCTCCCGCCGCCGATCGAGGTGAACCGCTCGATGATGAGCATGACGGTGGCCGCGAGCACCCAGGTCGCGATCGCGAAGTAGCCGCTGCGCAGCCGGGACACCAGCCACCACAGCGGCAGCGCCGCGACGCCGCAGGCGATCGCGGCAACGGGCAGCGCGGCGAACGGCGAGATGCCATGCAGAGCCAGGATCAGCACGAAGTAGGCGCCCAGCCCGAGGAAAGCCTGCTGGCCCACCGACACCAGGCCCGCGTAGCCCGCCAGCAGATTCCACATGCTCGCCAGCGTCAGCACGATGAACGCCTGCACGAGGATCGCGGTCGTGCCCGAGTACACGATGTAGGGGAACATCGCCAGCACCACCACGACGGCGAGCGCGACAATCCCGGTCCAGGCCACGTTCCGCTGCGACCTGGTGACGCGGAACCCGGCGGCGGGCGGCGCGCCAACGTCGGTGATGAGGCTCACGTTTGCGCCCTCCTGGTAATCAGGCCCTGCGGCCGCAGCACCAGGACGAGAAGGAACACGATGTAGCCGGCAATGACCTCGTCGGAGATGTTGATCTGCGCGCCGACCTGCTGGGCAACGCCAAGCACGATCCCGCCGACCAGCGTCCCCCAGAGCGAGCCGAGCCCGCCGATCACGACGGCCACGAACGCGAACAGCAGGATCGTGTCGGTGCCCGCGGTGGGATCGAGGCTGGAGTACATGCCGTAGGCGATGCCGCCGAGCGCCACGGTTCCGAGCGCGAGCGCCGATGCGATGCCGAATACGTGCCGGTAGTCAGCGCCAGCCAGCTGCGCGGCCTCCTTGTCGTCGGCCACCGCGCGGATCAGCCGGCCGTACCTGGAGCCGGACAGGAAGTACTGCAGCCCGAGCAGCACTGCCACCGCGACGGCGAAGACGACCAGGAGCAGGTAGCCGATCTCGATCTGCGACCCGATGCTGAAAGATCCGGTCACCAGGGTCATCCCGGCGCCGATGCCGCGGGTATTGGCCGAGAAGAACTGCAGCAGGCCGTTCTCGATCACCAGGGACAGGCCGAGGGTGACGATGAGCGTGGTCAGCACGCCACGGTCGAGCGCGGTCTGGATGACCGTGCGCTGAAGCACGTAGCCGATCAGCGCCATGATGGGGACCACGATGACCACGGACCAGAGCACGGGGACGTGGGTAACGAAGATGATGCCGATCGCGATGTACCCCGCAACCACGGCGAGGTCGCCGTGCGCGAGGTTCACGACCTTCATCACTCCGAACATCAGCGACAGCCCGCACGCGAACAGCGCGTACAGGCCGCCGGTCAGGATCCCCTGGATGATGGCGTTCACCCAGGCCATAACGATGCACTCCCCTCTCCTGGCTGACTGCTTCCATCGAGGGAAACGGGCGGTGCCTTCGCTGCAGCCGGGTTTGACGCGCCGGCCAGTCCGAAGTAGGCCGCCTCGACCTGCTCGGCGCTGACGTCGGCGGGCCTGCCCTCCAGGGTGGTGCGACCCTCAAGCAGGCAGTGGATGTGAGACGCGACCCGCAGCGCCTGGCTCACGTCCTGCTCCACCAGCAGCACGGTGAGCCCGGTTTCCAGGATCTGCGGCAGCATCGCGTAGATGCGCTGGACCACCACCGGGGCGAGGCCCAGCGACAGCTCGTCCAGCAGCAGCACGCGCGGGTTGGCGACCAGCGCCCGGCCGATCGCGACCGTCTGCTGCTCACCACCGGACAGCTGAGCTGCCTGCTGCCCGCGACGGTCCCGCATCCAGTCGAAGGTCTCGTACACCCGCTCGACGGTCCACGGTCCCGTCCGCGCGTACGTCGCGCCGACCTTCAGGTTCTCCTCGACCGACAGCGACCCGAACAGGCGCCTGCCCTCCGGCACCATGACGATCCCCTGCCGGGCGCGCCGCTCGGGCCGCAGGCCGGTAACGTCCTGGCCGTCCAGTAGCACCGTGCCTGTGGTCGGCTGGTGCAGGCCGGCGATCGTGCGCAGCAGCGTGGACTTACCCGCGCCGTTCGCGCCGATGATCGCGTAGACCTCGCCCGGGTACACGCGGACCGAGATCTGGTCGAGTGCCTGCAGCTGGCCGTGATGCACCGTCAGGTCTTTAACATCCAGGAGCGGCGTGCCTTCCGCCCGCTGGCCGTTCGCGGGCGCGGTCACGACGCGCCCCGATCGCCATCGGCGGAAGCCGGATCGCCGACCGCCGATGTCTCCAGCGAGCCGCCGGCCAGCGCGGCCGTGACGTCGGTGCCGAGGAAGACCTCCCGGACTGCCGGCTCGGCGAGCACCGTGGCCGGATCGCCGTCGCCGACGAACGCACCGCCGGCCAGGCACATGAGCCGGCTCACCGTCGAGGTGAGCGCGCGCACGACATGCTCGATCCAGATCACCGCGACGCCGTCCGCGTTGACGCCGCGGACGATCCCGACTAGCTCGGCGACCTCGGGGTCGGTCAGGCCGCCGGCGACTTCGTCGAGCAGGAGCAGCGTCGGCCGGGTGGCAAGGGCACGGGCAAGCTCGAGCCGCTTGCGCTGCAGCAGGCCGAGCCGCTCGGCGGGCACGTTGGCCTGGTCGGACATTCCGGTCCGGTCCAGCGCCTCCACCGCAGCGCCATAGCTGGCCCTGCGTCGCAGCCCGGCACCCTGCTGGGCGGCGACGAGCACGTTCTCGAACACCGTCATGTCAGCGAACGGCCGGGGCACCTGGTAGGTGCGGCCGATGCCGAGCCGGCACCGCGCCGCGGAGTCCAGCTTGGTGACCGTGCGCCCGGCGAAGGTGACCTCGCCGGCGTCCGGCGCCAGGTCGCCGGAAATGAGGCCGAACAGGCTGGTCTTGCCAGCGCCGTTCGGCCCCACGATCCCGACTGCATCTCCCGGCCCGACTGCCAGCGAAAGATCCTCGGCTATGACGACCCGGCCGAACCGTTTCGTCACGTGCTCGAGTGCAAGCAGCGGACTTGTCATCAGCTCACGTGTTGGTCGGCAGCAGGTCAGCGGTGATCTTCGCGTCCGGCAGCAGTGAGTTGTCGACGACCTGCAGTTCCAGCGGGTACTTGGTGCCCTTCTGCCACTGCACGCCGGCCGGCGGGGTAATCGCGACACCCGGTGCGGGCCCGAACGGCTTGATCCAGCCGCCGCCGCTGGTGAAGTTGAGCGGCCCGGCGAGCGCGTTGATGTTGACGTTGTGGATCGCGTCGGCGACCTCGTCGTGGTCGTGCGGGTCGCTCACGGCCTTGAGCGCCGCGTATGCCACCTCGAAGAGGCTGTAGTTGCTGATGTTGGCGTTCCACTGGCCGAGGCCGGCTGCCTCGAAATCGTTGGCCATCTGCTGGCAGGTCTCGCCGGTCAGCGTGGACGTCCACGGCAGCGTCGGCACCCACCAGGTGTCGGTGGCCACGTTGTA
>DASPWG010000184.1:0-14011 GCA_035621915.1 Streptosporangiaceae bacterium | reverse complement strand
ACCGGACCGCGGAGCTCTCGGATCCTGGCCAGGTCTACGTGGTGACAGGGACGGCGCACGCCGCCGCCATCGCCCGCCAGCTGCCGCAGGTGCCTGCGCCGAACATCCTGGTCGAGCCGTCGCCGAAGGACTCCTGCGCGGCCATCAGCCTTGCGGCCGCCATCATCGCCAGGCGCGACGCCGACGCCGTGATGGCGGCGTTCTCCGCTGATCACCTGATCGGCGACGAGCCACAGTTCATCGAGGTCGTCAGGCAGGCCGAGGCCGCCGCGCGGCAGGGGTACCTCACGACCGTGGGGGTCCGGCCAGCCAGTGCCGACGTGCGCTTCGGCTACCTGAAGACCGGCGCGCAGCTGACCGGCGCTGCCCGCCTGGTTGCCGAGTTCAGGGAGAAGCCCAGCATCGAGGTGGCCAGGAAGTACCTGGAGTCCGGCAAGTACCTGTGGAACGCCGGCATCTTCGTGTTCTCCGTCCGCGCGTTCCTCGGCGAGCTGGAACGCCAGCGGCCGGACCTGCACGCGGGCATCGCCGCCATCGCCGAGGCGTGGGACACCCCGCAGCGGGACCGCGTGCTGGCCGGGATCTGGCCTGGCCTCGAGAAGATCTCGGTGGACTACGGGGTGATGGAAGGCGCCGCAGCGGCGGGCCTGGTAGCCACCGTCCCGGCCGAGATCCCCTGGAGTGACGTGGGTGACTTCCACTCCCTGGGCGAGTCGCTGCCGACCGACGAGTCGGGCAACCTGCTGATCGGCGACAAGAGCCGGGTGATCGCCAGGGACGTCAAGGACGCTGTCATCGTCGCTACCACCGGCCGGGTGGTGGCCGCGATCGGCCTGGAGAACGTCGTGATCGTGGACACGCCCGACGCGATGCTGGTCTGCTCCAGGGACCGCGCGCAGGAGGTCAAGCAGGTCGTGGAGGAGCTTCACAGCCGGGGGGCGGACCACTGCGTCTGAGCGGGGATGGCCGGCTCCGGACCTTCCCGTTTCCTGCCTGAAGGTGTCTATCCCTGCTCGGCCGCGCGCTGGTAGCTGATCATGTGCGCCTCGGCGGAGGCGGCCCAGCTGAACTCCATCGCGCGGGCATATCCGGCCTCGCCCAGCGCCGTGCGCCTGGCCGGGTCTTCGAGCAGCGCCTGCAGGGCGGCCCTGATGCTCTGCGCATCAGGCTCGGTGTAGGCGACAGCGTCACCGCCCACCTCAGGCAGCGCGGTGCGATGCGTGGTCAGCACCGGCGCGCCGCAGGCCATGGCCTCGAGGGCGGGCAGGCCGAATCCCTCGCCGGTGCTGGGGAACGCGACTACCAGCGCGCCGCCGAAGAAGCCGGGGAGGTCGTGGAAGTGCAGGTAGCCGGGCCGCACCAGGTGCAGGTGCGCGGGCACCGCGGCGACCGCCTCGTCGACTTCCTCGCTCCAGCCGCTGCCGCCCGCCAGCACCAGGGCGGGCGGGTCGGTCATGTCGGCCACCGCCGCGGACCACGCGGTAATCAGGGCAGGCACGTTCTTGCGCGGCTCGAGGGTGCCCAGGTAGGCGACGTAGCCGCGGCCGTGCAGCCCGAGCCGGTCAGATACGTGCCGCAACTGCTGCGCGTCGGGCCGGTGGAAGAGGCGGTGGTCCACCCCGTGGTAGGCCACGTCGATGGTGGTCGGATCGGCGGCCAGCACCCTGACCAGCTCGTCCCTGGTGGCCTTGGACGGCACGATCAGCCTGGTGGCCTGGCGGGCGGAGGTACGGATGGCGGCCTTGTAGAAGGCGGCGATCACCGGGCTGTGCGCGTCGGGCTCGGTAAAGAACGTGAGGTCATGCACGGTCACGACCACGGGCTTGCCTGGCCGCAGCGGCATCGAGTAGTGCGGGGAGTGAATGACGTCCGCGCCTACCTGCTGGGCCACCAGCGGCAGGCCGCTCTGCTCCCAGGCCAGCCTGGCGGGCCGGTGGGCGATGGCGGGTGGTCCGGCGACGACGGTCGTATGCGGTATAAGGCGGCCATATCGTTCCTCATCCGCGCGCTGGCACGCGACTACCAGGTCCGCTCCGGCCGCATCGAGCGCGGCCACCAGGCCGTCCACGTAACGGCCAAGCGCGCCGCGGTCTGCCGGAACGGCAGTCGCGTCAACGAGCACACGAGGCGCCACGACCAGTATCGCTCCCTTCCGGTTAGCACACCCCGGACTCATCCCGGACCGGGACGTGTGTCAAAGCCCAATTGGCCGAGCCCTGGTTTTCCCGTCAGACCCGAGCGTACGCCCTCTGCCGCGCTAGCGTGCTGCCGTGGCGGCCCGACCAGGCGGCAGTATCGTTAAGTCCCTATCGATCTGGTAAAGGCCCCCGGCGCCGCGCCGCCGGCCCGGCGCCTTGACCGGTATCCGCTAGCAGGTCGGGACCGGCTTGCCCTGCTTGATGTCCTCCAGCGCGCTGACCGCGCCCGACAGCGTGCTCACCTTGACCAGGCGGAGTCCCGCCGGGACCGCACCGGCTGTGTTCGGGCAGTTTGCGGCCGGGGTCAGGAAGATCGTCGCGCCCGCGTCCCTGGCGCCCGCCATCTTCTGCTGTATCCCGCCGATCGGCTCGACCTGGCCGCTCGGGTCGATCTCGCCGGTGCCGGCGATGAAGCGGCCGCCGGTCAGGTTGTCGTGGCTGAGCTTGTCGATGATGCCGAGCGCGAACATCATCCCGGCGCTCGGGCCGCCGATGTTCTGAATGTAGATCTTGACGGTGAACGGGAAGACGTAGCTCGGCGACGCAAGCTCGACCCCGACGACGGGCTCGCCGCCGACGTCCTTGGTGTTCAGCCGGATCACCTTCGTCGCGCCGCCGCGGTCGATGGTGAGGGTGACGGGGGCACCGGGCGTGCGGGCCCTGATCATCGTGACCACGTTGTTGCGGCACGTGACCGGGGTGCCGTCCACCGCGGTGATGACGTCCCCGGCCTTCAGCACCCCGTACGCCGGGGTGCCCTTCACGGTGGCCTGGACCTTGTCGATGGTCTGGAACGGGATGTTGAGATAGCACAGCGCGGCTGCGGTCGCGTCCTGCTGGGAGCCCACCATCTCCTGGGTGTCCTGCTGGACCACCTGCTGCTGGGACTGGCCAGGGCTGAAGATCTCGCTCTCCGGGACCACCGCGTCGTCCGGCGTCAGCCAGGCACTGAGGGCATCGAAGATATTGAAGCCGGTGCCGGGGCCGCCGGAGTAGGACACCGTGACCATGTTGAGGTGCCCGGTCGTCGGATAGGTGTGCCTGCCGAGGATCTGGATCAGCGGCTGCCCGTCCGGGCTGCCCAGGGTGTTCAGCGTGGGGCCGGGCGTCAGCGCGACGTACGGGACCGGCGCCAGCGCCGCGATGATGAGGCCCCCGAGCACGCAGGCGCCCGCGATGATCAGCGTGATGAGCCGATGGGACATGGGCGGGAGCCGTCGCGGCATGGGCCGAAGCCTACGCACTATTTACCCACTCACTGTGACCGCCAGCGAAGAACTGGTGCTTCCAGATCGGCACGGTGGCCTTGAGTTCGTCGATCAGCGCCTCGCACGCTGCAAATGCCTCCGCCCGGTGGCCCGCCGCCACCGCGGCGACAACCGCCAGGTCGCCGATCTGCAGGTCGCCTGTCCTGTGCACGACTGCGATGCCGCGGACGTCGTGGCTGGCCGCGATCTTCTCCGCGACGCGGCCAAGTTCCTCCGCGGCGGAGGGGTGCGCGCTATAAGACAGGCCGGTCACGCCACGGCCATGGTCCTCGTCGCGGACCGCGCCGAGGAACAGCACGATAGCGCCTGCGGCAGGGTCGGCCACTGCTGCGCGTATCTCGTCCACTGACAGCGGCTCCGCGCGCAGCTCTGCCATCCGGATCACGCTCACACTGCCAAGTTACCGTCCCTTGGGCAGCACGCGGCGCCGGGTCATGATCCCTTGCGGCGGCGCCGCACCTGGCGGACGATGGCCGCGGTGCCGATGACCGCCACCGTGGCCCCGGCGGCCGTGATCGTGGCGTCCTTGGTCCCAAGGCGCCGCCCGGCCACGGCGTGGTGGCCTGCCCGCTGGTCCAGCAGCACCGCGAGCGCCTCGGCGTTGTCGTAGCTTGGCTGCCAGCCGGCCTCGCGCAGCGCCTGGCAGTCCACGACCCACGGGTATACGACGTAGTGCAGGTCGGCCACCGGGGCCGGGGTGATCCCGGCCCGGTGCAGCCGCTGCACCGTCGCGAAGGTCAGCCCGGCCGGCAGCTCCACCCGGCGCATGCCGGACAGTTCTTCAAGCTGGTCCTGCTCGAGCCAGCCGTCACAGCCGACCGCGAACGCGCCGGTCACCCTCCCCGCCGCCGCGAGCTCGAGGGCGGACACCAGGTCATCCACATGGCAGAACTGCCAGCGTGGCGCCGTGCCCTTGACCGCCAGCAGCCTGGGCGCCTCGAAATGCCGGGTGATGAGCGTGTCGATCCCGTTCCCTACCAGGGCGGCAGGCCGCACGACCGTGACCGCCAGGCCGGGGTGAGTGCGGGCCGAGCGCCTGGCCAGATGCTCGATCTCCAGCAGGTCGCCGACCACGCTGCCGTCGGAGTCAGCGCGCAGCGGCGATCCTTCCGGCATAGGCACCGGGTTGTCTGGACTTGCCCCGTAGACCATGGCGCTGGTCACCAGGACCACGCGGCCGACTCCCTCGGCCGCTGCGGCGGTCAGCACGGTCTGCGCGCCGCGGACGTTGAACCCGCGCCTGGACCTGGCGTCGGAGTCCGGCGCCAGGTCAAGGTCGGTGTGCACCACGACGTCGACCCCGGCCAGCCGGCCCGCCAGCGCCGGGTCCCTGACATCCACGACGCGCCAGGTCACGCCCGTCACGTCACCGCGGTGGTCGTCGATGGCGACGACCCGGCCGACCTGCGCTGAGTCGGCCAGCCGGGCGGTCAGCGCGAGGCCGAGCCCGCGCGCGGCGCCAGTGACCGCCACCACGGGCCCCGGCCTGGGCTCAGCTACCTCCGCGAGCCGCTGCTCAGCGGTGCCGGCCTCGCCGCTCGCGCCCGCCGTGCCCGCCAGGTCCAGCGCATCGGTTAGGTCCGGGGCGCCGTCGGCCGCCGGCCCGGCCGGCGTCTTGGCCGCCTTCTTGCCGCCAGCGCGGGACCGCTTGAGGCTGGGCGCCGGGTCGCCAGATTCGCCGTCGGGACTGCGCTCACGGCGAACCTGGGCTACTCGGTTGCTCACGGAGGACTGCTCCTGGGATAGCTTGGCCAGTGTGGATTCTTCCATCCTGCCTGAAGGGCCCGGCAGATGACTGAGCCTCCCTTCGGCTTCGGCCCCCGCAGGGACCGCGATGACGACCCGGACGTGCCGGGCGCGTCGGGTTCTGCCGGTTCTGGTGGCTCCGGCGGCTCCGGTGGCTCCGGTTCCGGAGGCTCGGGCGGATCCGGTGGAGCAGGCGGATCCGGTGGCGCAGGGCCACTCGGGCCGATGGGGGGCATGGGACCGCTCGGCCCGCTGGGCGACCCTCAGCAGTTCGCCGAGGCGCTGCGGCAGTTCGCCGACCTGATGGCCTACCAGGGCGGCCCGGTGAACTGGGACCTGGCCAAGAACATCGCCCGCCAGACCGTCGCGGCGAAGGGCGACGCCAGCGTCCTGGACGTCGACCGGAACAAGGTCAGGGAGGCGCTGCGGCTGGCTGACCTGTGGCTGGAGGACGTGACCGAGTTCCCGACCGGCGTCCGGACCGCCCAGGCCTGGAGCCGCGCCGAGTGGGTCGAGGCGACCCTGCCGGTCTGGTCGAAGCTCTGCGACCCCATCGCGGCCCGCGCCGTCGACGCCATGAGCGGCCTGCTCGACAACCCTGGCGAGCTGCCGGAGGACCTGCCGCCTGAGATGCGCGCCATGATCGGCGGGATCGGCGGCTTCGGCGGCCTGGGCGAGATGATGAAGCGGATCGGCGGCATGATGGTCGGCGGTCAGGCCGGGGCCGCAGTGGGCGCGCTGGCCGAGGAGGTCGTCAGCTCTACCGACGTCGGGCTGCCGCTCGGCCCCGAGGGGACTGCAGCGCTGCTGCCGGCCGGGGTGGCTGCATTCGGGTCGGGGCTGTCGGTCGACGCCGACGAGGTGCGGCTGTTCCTCGCGCTCCGCGAGGCCGCGCACCACCGGCTGTTCGCGCACGTGCCCTGGCTGCGGGCCAGGCTGCTCGGCGCGGTCGAGGACTACGCCAGGGGCATCAAGGTCGACGCCGACGCGCTGCGCGATGCGATGCCGCAGATCGACCCCTCCAACCCCGAGGCGCTCAACGAGGTGCTGTCCGGCGCGGCCCTGTTCCAGCCAGAAGACACGCCGGAGCAGAAGGCGGCACTGGCCCGGCTGGAGACCGTGCTCGCACTGGTCGAGGGCTGGGTGGCCACCGTCGTCGAGGCTGCGGCCTCGGGCAGGCTCCCCCAGGCCGGCGCGCTGGCCGAGGCGATCAGGCGGCGGCGCGCCACGGGCGGACCTGCCGAGCGCACATTTGCCACCCTTGTCGGGCTGGAGCTCAGGCCGCGCCGGCTGCGCGAGGCCGCGGCCATCTGGGACGGGCTCACGAAGGAGCGCGGCGTGTCCGGGCGCGATGCGATCTGGGCGCACCCCGACCTGCTTCCGACCGCCGATGACTTCGACGACCCGGACGGCTTCGTCCGGGGCAGGCCGGAACTTGATATCTCCAGCCTGGGTGACGCCGCCGATTCGGACGGAAACGCGGACTCCCCCGGCGACTCCCGCCCGCCAGCCGAAGGTGACGACGAGGGGACCGACAGCTAGGCCCCGCACGCGGCGGCCGCGGGCAGACGGCCCGCGATGCCCGGATTCGCCGTTGTTCACCTCCGCCCAATATCCGTCCACAGCACGTGGACACCATTGCAGCAGTCCAGATTCGCCTGGTGCGCTATCCGGCGGGCATATTCACACCTGCGCACACCGCTATCCACAGCGACACACCACGCCCTCCCCACGATCTGCACAGGACCGTCCACAGGGCGCTATTGACGGCGCGGGTAACCGCGCCTACCTTCGCCTGCCAGGGGTCCCCGGTGCCAGGCCACGCCGCTTCTGGGGAAGGGGGGCGGCCGGCCTGCCCGGGGCCTTCTGCGATGTGCCGTGTGCTGATCCGGCCGGCTGTAGCGCCGCGACGGCGCATCAATAGGCGGGACTGTCGTACCCGCGTGCCACCCTGCAGGCGTGAGACCTGCGCTCAGGGCCGGTCTGCTGGCAGTGTGGCGAGACCGGGACACCATCCAGATCGGCGTCGACCCGCGCCGCGCCGTCGCGCTGACCGGGGTCGGAGCCGCCGCTGCCATGATCGGCCTGCTTGACGGCAGCCGCGATCGCGTGCAGGTCGTGAGCGCCGCGGTCCAGCTCGGCATCCCCGCGCAGTTAGCCGAGCGGATGCTTGAGTTGCTGGCGGCAGCGGGCGCGCTCGTCGACTTCCCTGCCGCCCTGCTGCGAGCGCTGCCGGCCGAACTGCGGCCCCAGCTGCTGCCAGAACTCGCGGCCGCGTCCCTGGCCGGCCTGGACGCCGACGGCGGCGCGCAGGTCCTGACCCGCCGGGCAGCGGCCGCCGTGCACGTCTGCGGCGCCGGGCGGATCCCGGCTGCCATCGCCGACGTGCTGACCGCATCGGGAGTGGCGGCCATCGTGACGCCCGAGGCGGACGGCGTCGTGCCGCGCGCCTCAGGCGGCCAGGCGCCAGTGCCCGCCCTGGTGATCCTGCCCGACTACCACCCCGCCGGGCATCCGCTCCCCCAGCCCGCAGACCAGCTGCGGCGCGACGGCGTCGCGCACCTGGCGGTATCCGCAGGCGAGGCGATCGGCACCGTCGGGCCGCTGGTCAGGCCGGGGATCTCGGCATGCCTGCGTTGCGTGGACCTCGGCAGGGCGGAGCGCGACCCGGCCTGGCCGCTGATCCGCGCCCAGCTATCCGGCCGGCAGCCACAGCCGCTGGCCTGCGACGCGGCACTTGCCGCGGCGGTAGCGGCGCAGGCCGCGGCACAGGCGCTGCAGTTCATCGACCGGCCCACCGCACCGGGTCCGGCTGAGAACGCGACCCTGGAGCTTGTCCAGCCAGGCTGGCAGTGGCGGCGCCGATCGTGGCCGCCGCACCCGGCCTGCACGTGCCGCGCATCGGAGGCCGATCAGGTCCGCAGCTAGCGCTGGCAGCCAGCCGGGCTGGCGCGCGGACGGTTAGCGGGTGAAGAACAAGTGGGTGGCGCCGCTGGGGACGGTAAGCGTTTCCAGGGCATAGCGCTCCTGCATCCCATCCAGGCCGTCCCAGAGCCGGACGCCGCGGCCGAGCACGATCGGGACGAGCACGATGTGCAGGTAGTCGACCAGGTCAGCCTGCAGGAACTCGTTGATCGTCGTGGGTCCGCCGCCAAGCCTGATGTCCAGGTCTCCGGCCGCGTTCCGTGCCTGCGCCAGGACCTCGGCCGGGGTGCCGCTGACGAAGTGGAAGGTGGTGTCGCCGACGGCGAGCGGATCCCGCTCGTAGTGCGTCATCACGAAGCAGGGCGTGTGGAACGGCGGGTCCTCCCCCCACCAGCCGCGCCAGCCGTCCTCGGGCCAGGGGCCCGTGGTGGGCCGGAACTTGTTGCGGCCCATGATCTCGGCGCCGATCGCTGTCCCCCATGCCGATGCGATCGCCTCGTCAGGACCGAGCTGGCCATCGGTTTGCAGGCCGCGCCAGATCCGGATCTTCCCGAACCACTCCATGAACGCCTGCTGCGCGTGCCCGAAGGCGGCATCGAGCGACTGCCCCTCGCCAGTGGCGAACCCGTCCAGCGACACGACCAGGTTATGCACCCGAAGCCTGCACACATTGACCTCCGTTAGTTAATGGATCTGAGCAATGGTTAAGACTCCGCGAGCCGCCGTGCCTCATCGCTGCCAGTCCGCCGTCAAGCGCGACTGACCGTAGCCTGACAGTTCGTTCCGTTGTCCTGGGCACCGAGAAAGGACCGCATACATGCCGGGAAGGGTCGACGGCAAGGTTGCCTTCATTACCGGCGCGGGGCGTGGTCAGGGGCGCAGCCACGCGATCCGCCTGGCCGAGGAGGGCGCCGACATCATCGCCGTCGACATCCTCGAGGACTACCCGACAGTCCGCTACGCGATGGCCAGCCAGGCCGATCTCGGCGAGACCGTGCGCGCTGTCGAGGCGCTCGGCCGCAGAGTCGTTGCCGCCAAGGCCGACGTTCGCGACGCTGCTGCCCTCCGGGCTGCCCTCGCCGCCGGCGTTGCCGAGCTGGGCCGGCTGGACATCGTCTGCGCCAACGCCGGCATTTACACCGTGCAGCCGTGGGACCAGGTCACCGCCGAGGTCTGGCAGGACACCATCGATACCAACCTGACCGGGGTCTGGAACACCGCCGTTGCGGCCGTTCCCTATCTGATCAACGCTGGCGGCGGGTCGATCATCGCTACCAGTTCCACGGCAGGCATCAAGGGCATGCCCTTCCTGGCTCCCTACGTGGCGGCCAAGCACGCCGTGGTCGGCATCTGCCGGTCCCTGGCCAACGAGCTAGCCGGGCAGCACATCCGCGTCAACACGGTGCACCCCGCCGGCGTCGATACCCCGATGGTCGCCGGGCTCGAGACCCTCGAGCCGTTACTTAGCCGGAACCCCGAACTGGGTGCCATCTTCACCAACAGCCTGCCCGTCCAGGCAGTCGATCCACGCGACATCAGCAACGCCGTGCTGTACCTCGCCTCCGACGAGGCCCGCTACGTCACCGGTCTCGAACTCACGGTAGACGCCGGGAACACGATCCGGTGACCAGCACTTGCCTGCCGGCGCCGGTACCGCGCGCATTTCCGCGCGGGCACCGGCGCCGGGATTCCCTGGCCCAGGCGATCAGCTGGCGAGGCGGGCCCCGGGCTGGTCAGCTCCGGGGCCCGCCTGTCCCGCGGCTAGCCGGTCACACCAGGATGAACGGGTCGCTCTGCTTGATGGAGACAACCTGGTTGTTGCTGTTCACCAGGGCCGCCGTGTACTGGTACACCTTGTGCGCGGCGCCGGCCGGGATCTTGATCGTCTCGTGGTGGTGGAACGTCCAGAGCCCGGGGGCGGGGTTGTCCCAGGGCGGCTTCTCGAAGTCGTGCAGCCCGTTGAGCGGACCCGGGATCGGAACCATGGCCGCCGGAGCGGGCGTGGTGTCCGACACGTTGCTGCAGGTGATGTGGAGCGTGTACGGGCCGTTTAGGCCGCCGCCGGCCACCATCTCGAGGGTCACGTCGTAATTCTTCAGCCCCGCCCCGCCAGTGGCAGGGGCGTTCGGCGCGTCATCCTGGACGCCAGGCGAGCTGGTCGGGCCGACGTACAGGTCTGTGATCTCGGCGTCGTTGAAGTTGGTCATTTAGATCGCCTCCTGGCGGATCTGCGCTGCCGCCGGTCTGCAGCAGCCGTAAGGGCTTTCCCTCCACCCGGACGGAGCACGTCACAAGTCGGCTGATACAGCCGCGCGGCAATACAGCTGCGCGGAGCGCAGGCCGCCGCGCGCGGTGCGTGGCCAACGGCGACGACGTTGCCGATGAGGGCGCCGCCTTGCCAGCCCATCGGCATGCTCAGTCCGGTTGGCGGGAGCATGACCCGGCCGAGACGATCGCCGCGCGGCCGATTAGCGAAGGTGGTTAGCTATGGCGTAGTCAGTAGAAGCCCGACTTTAGTCCGGTAGCGGGAGAGCCAATGACGACCATGCAGCCTGAGGAAGCCGGGATTGCCGAAGGAGTCGAAGCTGGACTTCAGCGGGCACCTCAGTTCCAACTGGAGCCTGTATTTCAGCCGGAGTTTGCCAGCGAATTAAGCTTGCTTGTTGCCGCCAATCCGCAAGTCGGATCCGAGTCGTGGAAGTATTTCGCAGAGGTGGCGACGGTTGCCAGCATTGGCCGCCAGCAACAGGGTCAGACCCCGCTAGGACGCGAGGATCTCCGGCTAGCGTTTAGCTTCTGGGAGTGGCTCTTCGATGGACTGGTCCGGAGATGACGGCCAATGGGCAGAAACCTGCTAACGAACGAATAGAGCTGGATCTGCCGTCGGACTGGGAGCAGGACACGTTCGAGCAGAGACGCGACAGACTACAGCGGAGAGTCCGTCAGGTTGTTGCTGTAGGCGTCACGCTGACTGCATTCGTGCTCGCCCTGGCTGCGAGTGCCGCTGCAGGGCTCGTTTACCAGCGAGTACCGTTCTGGGTTGCGTCGATGGTCTTTACCATAATTGTGCTGGCAGGCGCGAGTCTTGGCCAGGCTTATATTCGATATGAGAACGAGGTCTCAACTCTCGAGCGCGCCATAGCTCAAAACCCAGCGCCTACGCAGCGACCCGGAGAACGCTGGCCGGAAAGCGCCGACCGTTTCTGGAATGCCGCGCTTCTCCTGACGGTGCTAGCTCCGCTTGCGTTCCTCGTTGCGAGCTGGTGGGCGGCGATCGACGCCGCCAAAGGTCGCTGACCGGAGTCATCGGAATTTCGACCGGCATAAAGTGCGCCTGACCGCGTAGCAATGTCAATAGCGGCTGACCGCCACGATCCGTCAGCCTGGACTTGCTGAACATCCGCCGGCGTTCGGTGCCACCTGCCGGGCAGGGCCGATGCGCGCAGCGGCGCTGCGCGGATAGCGCTACTCCCCGGTCTCGCCGTCGATCGACTCCCTGATGAGATCAGCGTGGCCGTTGTGGCGGGCGTACTCCTCGATCATGTGGCACATGATCCAGCGCAGGCTCGGCGCCCTGCCGTCTGGCCAGGTCCGCTCCGCAAGCTGGTCGAGACCGCCGCGGGCGAGTGCATCGTCGACAAGCGCACGCGACCGGGCCACGGCCTCCTGCCAGATCGCACGGAGCTCCTCCGGCGAATCATGGGCTGCTGTGTGCCACTCCCAGTCGCGGTCAGCAGCCCAGTCGACCGCGTCCCACGGCGAGTGATACTCGCGGCCATACAGGCTGCGCGAGAACCATCCGTCCTCAACGAGGGCCATGTGCTTGAGGATGCCGCCGAGGGTCATGGACGAGGCCGCGACCCGCGTGCTGAGCCCGTCGGAGTCCAGGCCCGCGCATTTCCACGCCAGCGTCGCACGCTGGAAGTCCAGGAAGCCGATCAGCGTCGCGATCTCATCGGCAGCCGGCGGCGGTTCGGGCCGTCCCTGCTCGTCCACTTCGGTCATGGGCGGGCAGTTTACTGGCGAGGTGCGGTTCGCTTCAGCTTGTTTTTCTCGTCGCGGTGACCTCGCCGAGTCCGCGCGCGGTGAGCTGGGCCAGGTGGCGGACGTAGTCGGAGGCATCGAGCGGCCGGATCGAGGCCAGCCCGAGTTGGTCTTGCAGGAGCACGAACGCGATCAGAGCGCCGAAGTAGGCCCGCGCGGTCAGGTATCCCTGGAGGTCGCCCTGGCTGCCTGCGGCAGCATTCATCAGGCGGCCTAGCCGGGTGGCGGCGTCGTCGATGAACTCGACGAACCGGGTATCGCCGGCCAGTGTGTGCTGCTCGCTGATGAGGATGGTGACCAGGTCCAGGTTGGCCCGGACGGTGTGCACGAATCCGGTGCCGGTCAGCTCAAGGAGCTGGTCCAGCGGCAGCGGATTCTGTTCTGGCGGCTTGGGCAGCGCCTGGAACACGGCGATGGCCTCGTCCACGAGCGCGGTCAGGATTGCCCGCTTATCGGGAAAGTAGCGGTAGATCAGCGCGTCGTTGATGTCGGCTGCCGCCGCCAGATCCCTGGTGGTGGTGGCGTCGTAGCCGCGTTCGGCGAACAGCGCACGGGCGGCGGCCAGGATCTGGCGTCGCCGTTCGGCGGCCGGTCGCCGCGGCCTCCGGGCGGCGGCGGCCGGATGTGACAGGCCCTGCCCTGGCGCGCTGGTCACCGGACGCGATGCCGGATCACAGCGAGTATCCACAATCCGGTGCCGGCGTTGAGCAGGCCAAGCGGGACCCAGTCGAGCACGGTGTGCGGGCCTAGCGGCGAGTGCGGGCGGCTGACAGCCCAGATGATCATGGCTGCGGTCGCCGCCTTGGTCAGGCCGGCTAGCACGGTAAGGATCAGGGTGCCCTTCCCGGTTGCGAGCGCGCCGGCCGCGAACGCGGCCAGCCAGGCTGCTGCCAGCGCGAGCAGTGCGGCGGCGGGCAGTGCGCGCAGTGAGGTGGCGAACACGCCGGCGCTGCCGATCAGGGCCATGGCCACAGGGAGGCGGCGTGGCGCCGGGATGGAGGCGAGGCGGCGTGGCGCCGGGATGGAGGCGAGGCGGCTCGGGCTCGGGCTCGGGCTCGGGCTCGGGCTCGGAGGATCAGCGGCTGTGATCATACTTGATAGTAGGCGCCTACTTACTTTCAGTCAAACTCTGATCGTTTCCTGACACCTGAAATAGCCGGCAAGGGTTTACCGCCGGTTATATGCGATGTGCCAGGAACGTGCAGTCACGAGTCATACTGGCCAGGTGACGCAGCCCCCACCGCTGTCGGCGGAATACTTCGACAGCTGGTATGCCAACATGGCCAGCTCCGGGACCACCGATGAGATCCAGCAGCGCCATCTGGGCCTGCCTGCCCACCTGCTGTCGACAAGCCTGCTGACCTGGGATGGGATCGGCGAGGTCACGCAAGCGCTGCAGCTGGCCGATGGCAGCGTGCTGCTCGACCTAGCCTGCGGCCGCGGCGGGTACGGGCTGGAGGTGGCCGGGCGCACCGGTGCCCGGCTCATTGGCGTCGACTTCTCTGCCGAGGCGCTTCGCCAGGCCCGGCAGCAGGCGGCACAGGTCGGCCAGGACGCCGAGTTCCGGCTCGGAGACCTGACCGGCACCGGGCTAGACGCCGCATCGGTCACCGCAGTGCTGTGCGTCGATGCGATCCAGTTCGCCGATCCCATCGAGGCGTCGTTCGCCGAGATGCGCCGGGTGCTGGCGCCGGGCGGCCGGGCCGTGGTGACCGGCTGGGAGGCACTAGACCCGGCAGACGAGCGGGTCCCGGCCCGGCTCAGGCAGACCAACCTTGCAGCCGGCCTGGCTGGCGCGGGATTCACTGCCATCGAGGTCCTGGACCGCCC
>DASPWG010000183.1:0-2262 GCA_035621915.1 Streptosporangiaceae bacterium | reverse complement strand
GCCAGCATGGGCTATCTCCGCCAGGGGGGCGATCTCGGCGACGCGGAGATCAGGGTTTGCGATCACTTCGGTGTGGATGAGGCGGGTGGTGGGACGCGCGGCCGCGCGCACGGCGTCAAGATCGGTGATATCGACGAAGTCGACGCCGATACCGAGCTTGGCCGGCAGCAGGGAATAGAAGAGCCCCCAGACCCGCGCGTAGACAACGTTCGAGACGATTACGTGGTCACCGGGGCTGAGCAGGGTGAAGAACGCGGCGTGGAGGGCGGCCATGCCGGTGCCGAAGACTGCGGCTGCCTGGCCGTGCTCGAGCATGGCCAGCTTTGCCTGCAGGCCGAGCTGGTTAGCGCCTGAGTTACGGGTGTAGACCAGAGCGTCAAGGTTGGACCCGTCCGCCGTGGTCGGGTCATCTGGTAGCCGGTAGGAGTTCGCCATCACGATGGGGGTGCGTATCGCCCCCGTGGTCTCGTCCGCGCGGTTTCCGCCATGCACGGCCCATGACTCGTCGGCCAGCGTGGTGAAGTCGTGCTTGTCTGGACGGCTTCGCAGCCCGTCGGCGGATGGGGCGGCCGGATTGGCGTTCATGGCTGTGGCTTCCTGTGCGTCGTGGTGGGGTGAGTTCAGCTCAAAGTGGCTGGGCCTGGCCGGGTGACGCCGGCTGCGGGTAGGCCGGTGTAACTGCCAGGCACGCGATGGTTTTGTTCAGGCCCACTTCGGGTGGGTTCGCGCGAGGATCATGCCGGCCCTTATGGCCGCTGCCACAGCGGTCGGCAGCGAGGACCGAGCCCGTAGCGGTGACCGCGTCCGCACTTCACCTTCCCGCATCGGCCAGGCGTCCCGTCCCCGGCGAGATAGTCGTTGAGGGCCGCGGCGAGTTCGCCGAGCGTGGACCCGGTGATTCTCGGCGCGCGCTTGTCCGTCGGTGCCGTGGTCAGCCACGCGGTCCAGTAGCCGTGACCCGACAGCCCGATTTTCCAGTCGGGGTAGGCGGCGCGCACGGTCTCGAGCGACATCTTCTGGCCGGTCATGGTGCCGTTTCTGCGGCGCGCAGCGCGCAGTGCTCGCAGCCGCGGGCTTCGGCTGGCTCAGGTCTGGCACGGCTCGGATCTCAGTCCCTGGGTCCGCCCCCGGCGTCTGGCTGAGAACGCGAAATCCCGCATCGAAAGCTCGCTTGGTCGCGGCCAGGGTTGCCACGCGCCGAGGATTCGCGACCAACTCGATCGAGGCGCTGGCCGGCCTGGATGAGTTTTGCGAATGCGCCATGCCGGTGACGTTAATGACGGAAGCGGCTTGCCGCGAGAGCCAGAAATCCGTCGACAGCTGAGACCAGTATGCTGCGGAGGTGACGCGACACGCCCGCGTTGTCGAATTGCCTGTAGCGCTGCCGCCCGCTGACGGCCCGCTGCACCAGCGCGTCGCCGACGCCGTGATCGGCCTGCTGATAACAGGCCATTTGCTCCCTGGAGACGCTCTGCCGTCGACGCGCGCGCTCGCTGCGCAGCTGGCCATCTCGCGCACCGCGGTGCTTGCGGCCTACGATGAGCTCGCCGCAGCCGGGTTCATCCAGGCTGTGCCCGGCTCGTCGACCGTCGTCTCAGCGGGCGCCGATGTTGCCGCCCGGGCTGGCGTGTCCTCGCATATACCCTCGATGCAGCCAGCGCCCGACACGTGGTACGACACGGCGCCTGATCCCTGGTGGAACATGGTGCCTGGCTACCCGGACACGGGCCTGATCTCCACCAGCCACTGGCGGGCGGCCTGGCGGGCGGCAGCGCTGCAGCCCATCGCCAGCGGCCTGATCGGCAAGAGCCGCCAGATCCGCCCGCTGCAGGAAGCGCTCGCCGCTCACCTGCGCCGCACCCGCGGCATCGCTGCCAGCCCTGCCGACATCATCCTCGTTTCCGGCGTGTCCGCGGGGCTACGAGCACTCACGGCAGCGGCGAACCTGGCCGGCCGGCAGGTGGCGTTCGAGGAGCCCGGGTACCCCGAAGGCCGTCGTGCCCTGGAGTCCGCAGGTGCCAGCATCCGCCCGGTACCTGTCGATGGTGACGGGCTCGACCCGGCTGCGCTGGCCCTTAGCGACGCCGCCGTCTACACCACCCCGGCCCACCAGCAACCGCTGGGCGGGCGCCTGCCCGCGGCCCGGCGCGCCGCCGTAATCCGGTGGGCACGCCAGGCGCAGGCACTGGTTATCGAGGATGACTACGACGGGGAGTTCCGCTACGACGTCCGTCGCCTGCCTGCCCTGCACTCGATGACCCA
>DASPWG010000182.1:0-31310 GCA_035621915.1 Streptosporangiaceae bacterium | reverse complement strand
CACCGCGACATTGACGCACCGCGGCAGCGAAACTGGTAGCAAAGCTGCCGGTAAATCACCGATAAATCGCCAGCGAACCGGCGTATGCGACGCTGAGCCTGCGGTCAGGGGAAGCGACAGCTTCCCGGCCGGATCCGGTGCCGAGCCTTAAAGATGCGTGGCGAGTGCGTCGGGACTCTGGGCGCGTACAGGGGCGGCGCCGAGAATGCCCGGCGCCGGCCAGCGGGGCGTAGAACGCGAGATGCACTAGCCGTGACCGAATGTTCCCGGATTAGTCATTCCGCTGCGGACGGTGCGGACGACCGCCAATACTCAGCGCTGTGATCGGCGAAGGCTTCGCGGCCATGCTGGCCGCCGCCCAGCAAGGCAACGAGGCGGCCTTCTCGCAGCTCTGGCGGGATGCCAATCCATCGCTTGTGCGGTACCTGCGCGTGATCGCACCAGACGTCGCCGAGGATGTCGCGGCCGAGACCTGGGTGCAGGTCCTGCGCGGTCTGACTAGTTTCCGCGGCGACGAGCAGTCGTGGCGCGCGTGGCTGTTCACCATCAGCCGGCACAAGGTGATCGATGACGGACGGCGCAAGGCCCGGCGGCCTGCGGTCCAGCTGAGCGAGGTACCGCCGGGAAGCCTGCCGTCGGCAGCCGATGCTGCCGACGAGGCGCTGGAGCATCTGAGTACCCGGTCGGCGCTCGCGATGCTGGCTGCCCTGCCGCCGCTGCAGGCAGAGGTGATCCTGCTGCGTGTGGTTGCCGGGCTGGATACCGAGGCAGTGGCGAAGCTGGTGGGCCGCAGCCCAGGTGCGGTGCGGGTCGCGGCGCACCGTGGCCTGCGGCACCTCGCCCAGATCGCGGCGCAGGCGGGTGTAACGCTGTGAGGGGCTACGACGTTCCGGATGCTGACATGCCGAACTTCCCATGGCCAGGCCGCCGGGACGCGTCCGAGGACGCGGCCCTGGCAGCGCTGCTCGCCGGCGTGCCGGCGGATCTGCCGGCGGAGCTGCAGCCCGCCGCGGACGTACTTGCAGCGCTGCGTGCCAGGCCTACGGGGGACGAGCTGGTCGGGGAGTCCTTGGCCCTGGCCGAGTACAGGGAACGCGTCGGCGCGTCGGTTCCCGCTCGCAAACCACGCCGTCGGAGGCCTTCTTTGCTTACCTCGCTCCTGTCAGCCAAAGCCGCGGTGGCCGCGGCGGCTGTCGCCATCACCATTGGTGGCGTCGCCACAGCGGCCTACGCCGGCGCGCTGCCCTCCACTGCCCAGGGCATCGCGCACGACTGGATAGGCGCGCCTGCCGCGCATAAGGGCGCAGATCTCACTGCCGCCAACCACCCCGCCGTCAAGCCACTCTGCGCCGCCTACTGGTGGGCCAAGAGGCACGGCACCGCCGCACAGCAGGCGGCCGCATTCAGCAAGCTCGAGAAGGCAGCAGGCGGCGCCGACAAGATCGCCGCATACTGCCGGCCCGCCGCGCACAAGCGCAGGCACCACTTCCGGCACGGCTGCTGGGTGCCGGTCCCGAGCGCGTCGTGGTCGCCGAGGCCGCAGCCATCCTGGTCACCACGGCCCAAGCCGAGCGCGAGCCCGTCGTGCACGCCAGTGCCGTTCCCGCTGCGCTCACCTCGCCCGCATCCCAAGTTCCACCACGTCAAGCATTCTCACTTCCCTGTCGGCAAGCCGGGGCGCCCCGTCGGCAAGCCGACCCCCCCTAGCGGCCACCCAACGCCGACCCCCACGCCTTCGGCGTAATCCGGCCGCTCCCCGCCGCCGCTAGGTCCCGCATCCGCCAGCCCGTCTGGCGGATGCGGGAGGCGGCGGGGCCTACAGGGCGTGTGCCGCTCGAGCGCTGCGGCACACGCCCTTTCACTGTCCTGGCTCGAAGCCAATCGTCTCGTCGGCCAGGGCAATCGTGTCCTCGCACAGGAATCCGGCGCCCGAGGGCCCGGTAGCGACGTCGGCTAGCGCGCTCGCGATCGACTCCAGCGTCCACATGCCGTCCGCCGAGCCGTGGTCGGCCGCACGGAACACCTCACGGACCGTCGGCGGTGCCATCAGCGCCGCCACGCCGCCATGCACCACGAAGACCTCGCCGTTGATGCCTGCAGCGGCCGGACTCGCCAGGTAGGTAACAAGCGGCGCAACATACTGGGACGCGAGCGGGTCAGGACCGGACTCCGGAGCGGTTCCCATCAGGTCCGCGGTCATCGCAGTGCGCGCCCGCGGGCAGATGGCGTTGGCGCGGACCCCGTACCGCGCGCAGCTGCGCGCGGTCGTGACGGTCAGCGCGGTAATGCCTGCCTTCGCGGCCGCGTAGTTGGGCTGGCCAGACGAGCCGAGCAGGAACGCCTCGGAGGATGTGTTCACGATCCGCGCATAGACCGGGCCGCCGGACTGCTTGCTCTCCTCCCGCCAGTGCGCGGTCGCCAGCCGCGTGGTAATGAAGTGCCCGCGCAGGTGTACGCGGAGCACCAGGTCCCACTCCTGCTCCGACATCGAGAAGATCATCCGGTCGCGCAGCACGCCAGCGTTGTTGACCAGGATGTCCAGCTGGCCGAACTGGCCGAGCGCGGTCGCGATCAGGTCCTCGCCGGTCGACCACGCGCCGATGTCACCGGCGCTGATCACGGCGGTTCCGCCATCCTCGGTGATCTCCGCGGCCACGCGCTCGACCGCGTCGCCGGGCAGGTCGTTGAGGATCACGCTGGCTCCGGCCGCGGCCAGCGCGCGAGCTTCGGCCCGGCCCAGCCCGTTCCCTGCTCCGGTGATGATCGCAACGCGGCCGTCAAGCCGCAGCGGCTGTGTCATCTGCGCGCTCCTTGCTGAAAGTCAGTAACCGGGTCCCGACAGCATCCCGCCGTCAACGACGAACTCCGCGCCGGTGCAGTACGAGGACTCGTCCGAGGCCAGGAATACGACGAGCGGAGAGACCTCCGACGACTTCGCGAAGCGCGGGATCGGCAGCGAGCGGAGGAAGCCCGCGCCATCGGCGATCTCGGTGAAGGACTCGAAGGCCGTCGCGGTCATCGTGGTCATGATCCCGCCGGGGTGGACCGAGTTGACCCTGATGCCGAACCGGCCGAGTTCCTGCGCGGCCGACCGGGTGATGCCGCGGACCCCGAACTTGCTGGCGCTGTAGGCGGACATGCCGGCCGCTCCGGTGAAGCCCTCGACGGAGGAGATGTTGACGATCGAGCCGCCTCCCGCCGCGGTCATCGGCTCGATAACGCTCTTGATGCCCAGCCACTCGCCTACCAGGTTGACGTCAATCACCTGGCGGAACTCGGCCACGCTCATGTCGGCGATCTTCCTGTTCAGCAGGACGCCCGCATTGTTCACCAGCACGTTGAGGGTGCCGAAGGCCTCGACGGCGGCCTGCACCGCGCTGACCCAGTCAGACTCGCTGGTGACATCCTGGTGCAGGTACCGGCAGCTGGCGCCAAGCTCGTCGGCTAGCGCCTTGCCCTTGTCGTCCAGCAGGTCGCCGAGCACGACCTTGGCGCCCTCGGCGACGAAGTGACGGGCATGCGCCTTGCCCATGCCCCGCGCGCCGCCGGTGATCAGCGCTACCTTCCCGTCCAGACGACCCATCGCTACCTCTCCGGCTGAGCGCCCGGCTCCGGGCGGGCGGCTGCGATGCTGATCAACGGCCGCTTCTGACCGGCTGCCGCATCGGCAAGCGGCGGTTAACCAAACGCTTGCTTGGTCAGGGTAACAGCTGAGCCGGGCAGCAGACAGCGCCTGGCGCCTGCCGCGGACTGTCGGGCGCCAGGTGCTTGCCGCGGACTGTCGGGCGCCTGCCGCGGACTGTCGGGCCTGGCGGGGCCGGCCGCCACGACCGTGTTTGCGGGTCAGGCCGGCCGGGTCCTGGCACGGCCGGCCACCGGGGCGGTAATGCCGTCGAACAGCAGCCGGAGAAACGAGTCCACGACCTCGTCCGCGCTGAAGCCGCCGGCCTGCAGCGCGTTCATCGGCAGCCAGAGGATGTCCCGCAGCAGCCGGTAGGTGATCTTGACGTTCAGGTCCGGCCTGAACACTCCGATGTCGACTCCGCGCTGCAGCTGGCTGATCCAGATCCGCTCGATCTCGCGCAGGTCCTTCCTCAGGTAAGCGAACCTCGGCTGGGTGGAGAAGTAGCTCCAGTCGTTCTGCAGCATGGTCAGGGCGGCGCGGTGCCTGGCCAGCGTGTGCGTGCTGGTGCGAACTATCCGCTCCACCGCGTCCCTGGGATCGCTGGCCGACTTGACGGCTTCGGAGTACGCCGCGAGGACGTCGTTGAGGAAGCTGGAGAGGATCTCGTCGCCGATCGACTCCTTGGAGTCGAAGTGGTGGTAAAGGCTGCCAGACAGGATGCCGGCCGCATCGGCGATCTCCCTGACCGTGGTCGCCCGGAACCCCTTCTGCGCGAACAGCTCGCCTGCCAGCCGGACCACATCGGCCCGCCGCTGCGACCGGACGCCGTTGGCGACTCCCGCGGGCTGCGCGGCCCGGCCGGTCAGCTGGCTCTTGCGCGTCGTGTTCACCGCGCCATTATCGCTGGTGGACGGCCAGGCTCCCAAGCGCTTGCTCGTTTTGCCTGCTGCAGTGCGAACGACCGTCCGTGGGACGATTCAGCGTTATATGCCCGCCGCGCTGCCCGCGCCGTGATGCTCGGCGCCGAGCGCTGCACCGACCTGGTCAGCGAACGCCACGGCGACCAGGATCTGCTCCCTCGTCGGCCGGCTCGCGGGGTCGGCGTCCATGAGGAACCGGCCCTGGAGCCGGCCGCCAGATTCCACCAGCAGTTCGGTCGTCTGCGGCAGACCGAACTGTTCCAGGTCCCACGGGCTGCCGCCGACGGTCACCTGGCCGTCATGATCGATCCTGCCGGGCTGGCCGAGGCCCGCGCGGCCGTACTGGAACTGGCAGGACCGAAGCCCGAGCAGTTCCGCTAGCCGCGCCGACACCTGGTCGACCAGGGCGGTCACGGAGTCTCCGGCGGCCACCGCCCTGGCCGCATCGTTGATGCCATCCAGGTAACCGGCTCTGCGGGTGGCGACCTTCTGCTGGCCATGCCCCCACACCGCGATCTCGGTCATGGCGATGCCGATCACCAGCAGCAGTACCGTCGTCTCGATGTCGGCGGCGCGGGTGATGTCGAACGTCTCGTACGGCTTGGTAAGGAAGAAGTCGAACCAGGCTGCCGCAGAGATGGCCGCGAGGATCCCCGCTGGCCGGTAGCCGAACGCCGCCACGGCGACCACGATGAGCAGCATGACCAGCGCCGCGTCGGTGTTGGGCAGGCTGGACCGGAACGGCACCAGGATGGCCGCCAGCGCCAGCGGAGCCGCAAAGCCGACGAGCGCCAGGACTCCGTTCCGGCTCAGCCGCATGTCCTTATCCGCCTTCTCGCCTGCGCCCAAGTTCGGTCAGGCCGCGCCAGCCGCCCGGCGCGTGGGGTACCGCCTGACCTGCATCTACCCGTAGTAACACGGTCACGAGCCGGCGCGCCAGACGGGTCGGGCAAGCCATGCGGAACCCATGCGCGCCGGGTCAGCCCGGCCGGGACCCGGCAGGACCGGCGGCGTGCTCAGGGCGCGCAAGTATTTGCTGCACAGCCCGGCGCCCGGCTGGCCGGGTCGCCAGCAAGGTCAGCAGGCAGGCAGCGGCGACCAGGGCATAGGGGACGAAATCGGTCGTGGCCTCGGCGATCGCCCCGCCCGCCGCCGACGCGATGCCCTGGCCGCAGGCCCAGGCCAGGTTGCCGAGGCCGAAGGCCAGGCCCTGGTTGAGCTCGAGCCGGTGCGCACCGCCGCTGAGCATCGACATCGCCGGCGTGAACAGCGAGCCGTAGGCAGGCATGCCCAGGACCAGCAGCACGATGAGGGCCGCGGCCGGCGCGACCACCGGGGCCAGCAGGCTGACGCCCACTGCCACCGTCAGCGAGATCCTGACCGGCACGAGCGGGCCGCGGCGATCCGACAGCCGGCCCGTCAGCGGCGCGAGGCCGGACTCGATTCCGGCCGACAGCAGGAACGTAGCCGCAATGAGGGTGGCGTCGACGCCCAGATGGGACAGCCGCAGCGGCGCCAGCACGTCGAGGACGCCGAAGGCGCCGCCCGCTAGTCCGGCCAGCCACATCCCGGCGCTGACGTGCGGGTCGCGCAGCGCAGGCCATGCGGCGCGCAGGCCCTGCGGCTCGGCAATCCCGGCCGGCGCGGGCAGCAGGAACGCGGCCACCATGAGCAGGGCGCCGCAGACCGCCGCGGCGGAGAAGGCCGGGCCGGTGCCGACCCGGCTGGCCACTGCGCCGATCACCGGGCCGAGCAGCGCCCCGCCGACGGCGGCACCCATCGCGGTGCCGAGCATCTCGCCGCGTCGCTCCTGGGACCCGGCGGTTGCCAGCCAGGCAAGCCCGGCAGCCCAGATGCAGGCACCGCCCAGGCCCTGGACGAATCGCGCGGAGTCAAGGATGGCTGGCGCCGACGCCCAGCCGAAGACGAACGTCGACACGCTCATCAGCGCGAGTCCAACGAGTACGACCTTGCGATCGCCGAGGCGCGCCACCAGCAGCCCGCTCGGCAGTGCCCCCACCAGCGTGCCCATGGGATAGGCCGCGACCAGCAGCCCGGCGCCGGCCTTCGACAGGCCTGCCGCCTTCGTGTAGTGCGGCAGCAGCGGCGTCAGCGCGGTGTAGAAGCTCAGCTCCACCAGCACAAGCACGCTGACGTAGATCAGCAGGGCGCGCACGCGCGGCGGTAGTCCCTGGTCGCCACGCGCCACAGCTGATCCTTGCTCCCGTACGGACGGCCAGAACCTGACCGGTCATTCAAGGAGCACGCTACTAGTTCGCCGTAGCCGCCCGGAACGGCGGGCGGCTAGCCAGCGGCAGTCCGCCCGACGAGCCGAGTGTCCAGCCCATGGCGTCAGCAGGCCCCGCGATGAGGCCGTCAGCCGACATCGCGGCCTGGGCCACCGCGGTTCGGCTGCTGGCGCAGGCCGTCACAGCGAGCGGCGCAGCAGCGAGTCGAGCTTGGTGAACGAGCTCTCCCAGCCCGCCGCGGTCTGGTCGCCCATCTCCTCGGTGAACGGGCCCTGGTGCAGCACCAGCCTGGTCTTGCCGCCTGGCTCCGCGAGGAATTCCAGCCGCAGGTGGAACCTGATGGTCCCGGTGGTGCCGGGGATGCCCTCCACATCCTGGTGGCCGGCGAGCAGCTCGTTCTCGATCACCTCGCTGAAGGTCGCGTCGACCGGGCTCCGGAAGGCCGGGTCATCATCGCTGATCATCACGAAGCGCTGGAAGCCGCCCGGCCTGGCGTCGATCTGGACGGTCTCGCACGGGACCGAGAAGCCCACCGGGCCGAACCACTGACACAGCTGGTCCGGATCGACGAACATCCGGTAGACGAGTTCCGGCGGCGCGTCGAAGACGCGCGAGATGGTGATCTCGTGGGTTCCGGTCTTGGTCATGCCTGTTCCCTTCCCTTTTGCTGTGGTGTTGTACTCAGCTCCCGGAAACCGGGTCGCTGCTGCCCTTCTGGCGCTCGGCCTGGACCCGGCGCAGGTGCGCGTCGAGCCGGTCGAGGTTGACGTCCCAGAACACCCGGTAGCGCTCCATCCAGTCCGTCGCCTCCTTCAGCGGCGAGGCCTCGAGCGTGCTCGAGCGCCACTGCCCGGACCGGCTGCGCGAGATGAGCCCGGCGTGCTCGAGCACCTTCAGGTGCCGCGAGATGGCCGGCAAGCTGATCGAGAACGGCTCGGCCAGCTCGGTGACGGTCGCGTCCCCGTCCGCCAGCCGGGCGAGGATCGCCCGCCTGGTCGGGTCCGCGAGCGCGCCGAAGATGAGGCTGAGCCTGTCCTCCGCCATAGCCTGTCCGTCCTGTGCCCGACCATCGCATGCCGCGCCGGGCCGGAGCGTGAGATACTTAACTATCCTGTTAATTAACTGATCTGTTAAATATAGGCACGCTGAAGCGTGGCAGTCAACCCTTACGGCCACTGAGCGCCGCAGCGGAGTATCACGCCGCCGGCCAGACATCACCCGCAGGCGGTACGCCGACGCCGTTCAGCCAGGCGTACGAGTTCCGGCCGGGCACGCAGACACCGTTCAGCCACGTGTACGAGGTCCGGCCGTAGGCCAGGTCAGCTGACCGCCGCCGGGTCCACGCCGGCGCCGCCGGCTGCGCTGCTCTCGTAGGCAGCCAGTGCGAACCGGAGCACCTCGACTGCCTCCGCCGCGCTCCACAGCAGCTGGCCCTCTCCGGTGCGCAGCCACCGCAGCCAGTGCCTGCCGGAGTCACGGAAGCTACTGCCCCAGTCGTCGTCCAGCGCGTGGTAGCCGCGTAGCTCGCCGTCAGCGTAGACCTCGAAGCTGGGCTGCTGGATCCCGCGGCCGGTGCACCGGTTGACGCGCGCGTAGCCGGTACGGCCGGTGACCTCCCAGCGCTCGTCGTTGGTGTAGTAGTCCGAGCGCATGTACATATCGGTCGCCAGGGTGATGTCCCACACGCCACGCACGCCGTTGTGGTGCTCCCACGTGAGCGTGGCCGGCGCGTCGATGTCGATGCCAGGGCCGAACGAGGTGTTCCCGATCCAGGCGCGGACCTCGCGGACCGGGCCGAACAGCCACAGGGCGGTCGACAGCTTGTGCCAGCCGTCATCGAACACCAGGATGCCGCGCCCGCGGCGCATCTGCTCCATCTGCCACTCGAAGCTGCTGAACGGCACATCCCAGCCGCCGAGGCCGGTCGCGACCATCTTCATGTGGTAGCCGGACACCTCGCCGATCCCGCCCGCCTGCACCAGGGATCTGAGCCTGCGGAGGGGCTCGTAGAACAGGTAGTTCTCCATGACCCGCAGGATGCGGTCGCTGGCCCTGGCGGCCTTCAGCATGCGCCGCGCGCTGGCCAGATCGTTGCACATCGGCTTCTGGGCGTTGACATGCCAGCCGTGCTCCAGCAGCTCGACCACGCCGTCGGCATGCAGCGCGGCCGGCAGCAGCGACTCGACCGCATCGACCTCGATGCCGCTGGCGGCGAGTTCGGCCGCGGACGCGAACAGCGCCGCGCCCGGCCAGTCCGCGTGCCGCTGCGCCCGGCGCTCGGCACTCGGGTCCACCAGCGCGACCACCTCGGCGTCGGGATTGCCGAGGTAGGCGCGGACGTTCAGGTCGTAGATCCGGCCGAGCCCGATGAAGGCCGTCCGCACCGGCCGCTCGTATGGCACGAAACTCACCGCCGCGCCGCTCCGCTCCGCCCGCGAGAGCACCGGGCCGCTGTCGCCGGCATCACGGGTGCCCTAGCTGACCTGGTCCAGCCAGCCGCGGTATGCGGTGGCAAACGGCTCGGCCCCGTCCTTGATCTCCTGCTGCAGCCAGGCGGCGGCCTCCTCGGCCGCGCTGATGACCTCGGCCGGATAGCGGTAAAGGACCTGGTGCTCAGCGAACTCGTCCTCGTCCAGGAGCAGCACCTGCTGATCGGCGCGCCGCCGGACGACGTCCAGGTCCAGGTCGACCATGGTCACCTCGCTCTCGTCCGGCCACCGGGGCGGGGTAGTGATGTCGCAGTAGATCTCGGTCCTCGCGGGGTCCGCGTTGAAGAACGCGGTCCACCACTGGCCGTGCGGGAACAGCCCCACCATTGCCTGCTCCACCACGATCGCCGGCTCACTGCCCCGTCGCGTCGTCGAGCCGGCCGGGGCACCGATCCAGATGCCGTGCTCGTCCTCGCCGAGATACCGCGCCATCTGATGCCAATGCAGGCTGCCGTCGTATTTGGTGTACACCACCCGCACTTCGCGACCCGTCACGAACCGAAACCCTAAGCGGTGCAGCCGTTCGCGCTCACTTGGTAACACACAGAAATTTTGACTAACAATGGTCGGTGGAGTTGACAGTGTTTACTGTCGCGCTGCATACTGAGTTACGTAAACAGTGTTAACGCCAGACAAGGAGCCCGGCGATGGTCATCAACTTCCAGACTGTGCAGGAGACGCTGGTCGCGCTCGCCACCATCGTGGGGATCGTGATCGTGTTCGTCGGCGCGACGTTGCTCGCCGCCGCGGCAGTGCGGCGTGACAGGAAGCGTCACGCGCGCGCTCACGTGCTCTCCGGCCCCGCCCAGCAGCCGACGCAGACAGACAAGGTCCTCGAGCTCGCGTCGCGGTGACGCGGCAGCTCATGCTGCGCGTCAGTGCGCCGCGGGGGACGCAGACCGCGGCCAGACCAGCGCAGGCCGTACCCACATCCAGGCCTAGACGAGGGGCGACGCCACCAGGCATCGCCCCTCTCGCACGTCCGGGCCAGTGTCCGGCCGTCCGCGTTCAGTGCTCCGCGGCGTCCGCCCGCATGCCGATCTCGGCCAGCACGGCCAGGCCCGTCCGCAGCGCCGCGACCCCGCCGGCCGGCAGGCGGCTGGCGAGTTCCTCGTCGACGGCGCTGGCGGCGCGCCAGGACACCTCGGCGGCGGCCTCGCCGCGCGGAGTGAGCGTCAGCACCATCCGACGCCGGTCCTCGGCGTCGACGACCCGCTCCAGGTACCCGCGCATGACCAGGGTGTCGATCAGCTGGCTCACCGCCTGCTTGCTGATGCCAAGTTCCCTGGTCAGCCTCGCCAGCTGCGCGCTGTTGTCGTAGGCACGGGCGAGGACAAAGGCACCGTTACGCGGGATGTCCTCGAAGCCAGCATCGGCGAACGCCTTCCTTACCGCCTGACCGTAGGCACCGCGCGCGGCCCGCAGCAGGCCGGGCAGGCCCATGGTCTCGGCTGGCGGCTGGTCGTTCATGGCCCGCAGGCTAGTGGTAGCGTTCTTGACTGTCAACATCCTTGACCATTACTGGCCCGGCACACCCGCCATGGTGCCCGGGCCAGGACGACGCCCTCCACCCGTGCCGCCCCGCCTCGGTCAAGCAGGCACCCGGCCACGGCGTCCAGCTGGCTGCCCGTCGTGCAGATGTCGTCATAGACCAAGACGAACAGGCCGGCCGTGCGGACCGGGTCCGGAACGCGCAGCGCATCCCTGAGCTCGGTCGCTGTGGCGCGCTTACTCCACGCCTGTGCATCGGCAGACTGCAGCGTCGGCGCGATCTTCACGATTGCCGCAGGCGACTGCGTATCGAACGGCCAGCGCGGGCCGTCGGCTGAACGGCCGGGAGCGCAGCCGGCCCGCGCGGCGGCGGCCAGTACGGCCTCGGTATGCGCGAACAGCTGGCCGCCCGGCCCGACGAAGCTCGGGTTGGCGACGATCAGGCCCGGCGGGTCGCCGGTCATGACCTCGTCCAGCCAGCCAAGCAGCAGCCGCCCGAAGACGACGGCGCGCTGCCACCCGCCGCGGTACTTGTACTCGTTGATCGCCTGGCGCAGCGGCCCCGACTGGTACCCGATCGCGCGGATCCGGCCGATGCGCCGCCTCGGGCTGCGGCACATCTCGTTAGCGCACCGCCCGCCAAGCGTCTGCTGACTGCACACCGGGCAGGCATCCTGGCCGGGCAGCTGCATCCGCCGCCGCGCGCACTCCAGGCACAGCGCGGCTGGCCCGGTGCCGTGGTGCGGGCAGCGACCGCAGCCGGGGAACACGACGGGAAGCTCGGTGGACATCTCAGCCCCGACGCTAGGTCCAGGCACCGACACCGGGACCGCTGCGCACGCCAGTGATTTGGACGGGAACGCGCCGTGAGCTACCGGACTGTCGCCCGCACCGGCCGGCCGGGAAGGGCGCCGGCGACGACCTGCGCGTCCCGCACCACGGGCGTCCCGTTCACCAGCACGTGCCTGACGCCAGTCGAGGGACGGGTGCTCGCGCTGTAGGTGGCCTGATCGGTCACGGTGGCCGGGTCGAACACCACGATGTCGGCGTCGCTGCCTGGCTGCAGCCGTCCCTTGGCGCGCATGCCGGGCACGTGATCCTGCAGCAGCCTGGCCGGCAGCAGGCTGCACCGGCGCAGCGACTCCATCAGCCCGAGCGGGCCGTCCGGCCCGGCCAGCATCCGCAGTGCCCGGCAGAACGTCCCCGCAGTCCGCGGGTGCGTGACCGCGTCGCCGCGCAGCGGCCAGGCCATCGGGTCTGGAGCGGTCCCGGACCAGGTCAGCGGCATTGCGTCGCTGGCCACGATGGCGTCAGGGAACTCCAGCGAACTCATCAGCAGCCGCAGGTCGGCCGGGTCGTCCTCATCAAGCAGCCTGATGATGGCCAGGCCGGCCGGGTCTGACGCGCGCAGCTCGCGCAGTCGCTGCACGCTGGCCACCTGCTCGCCGGTAGGCGCATAGGTGAGCGAGGACGGAGTCAGCCCGCGCTCGCCGAGCCGCTCGGGCGCGAGGAACGCCGCGCCGATGCCGGTCATGCCAGAGCCGTACGGGTATGCCTCGGTGCTGACCCGCGCGCCCGCCTGCTGGGCCCGGCTCACCAGGCCGAGCACGCGGTCCACGTAGCGCTGCGAGGTGCTGTTCACGTGGCAGTAGTGCATCCGCGCGCCGGTCTGCTCGGCGGCCCGGACGATCTCTTCCGCGCCGTCGATCGCGGCACCGGGCACCATCTCGATCATGTCCCGCGCGTGCGTGAACGTGGGCACGCCGGCTTCGGCGGCCAGCGCGGCAACCTGCAGGTACTCGGCCGGGTCGCTGCCCGGCGCGTAGCCGACGAGGATACCGATGCCGAGCGCGCCGTCGGCCAGGTCGGCCGAGAGCCGGCTGAGCACCGCGGTCACCTGTGCCGGCCTGGCCTGGCTCTGCCAGCCGGGGCGGGCGATGTTCGCCAGGAACGCGGCCAGGCTGCCGTCCAGCGTGATCCCGGCGACGGCCTCCATCCTGGCTAGTGCCCAGGACGAGGCGAAGCCGAAGTTGACGGGCCTGCCCTCCGCAGCCGCGTGCTCGTAGGCGGTCGCCACCGGCGTCACGCCCGCTTCCAGCTCGAGCGCGGTCGTCACGCCGTCCAGCGCCTGCAGCCGCAGGCCGGCGATCCCGTTGACGTGGCTGTGCAGGTCGATGAACCCTGCTGTCACGACGTGGCCGGTCGCGTCCAGCTCGGCCTGCCCGCGGCCGACGTCCGCGCCGATCGCGGCGACCCGGCCGCCGGAGATGGCGACGTCGGCGATCTCGTCGCGGCCCGACTCCGGATCGACGACCCGCCCCCCGCGCAGCACGACATCGTTCTCAGCAGTCACACCAGCCATGCTCGCCGAGCTTAAGGCAACAGCTTCGCTGTTGCCTTAACGCCCCGCAGGGGCGGCCCGTGGGTTAACCAGTCGTGGCGCCTGGTCTTGGGGGGTGCACGGGGGGCCGAGCCCCCCGTGGGTCAGTAGTGGTAGCGGCTGTGCGTGCTGGCTGCGCTGGTCCCGCCTGCGGCGCTGACCGTGACTGCCACCGTGCCGGAGCCGGACGGCGCGATCGCCACGATCTCGGTCGCAGACACCACGCGGAAGCTGACAGCGCTCTTTGCGCCGAAGCGGACCGCCAGCACGCCGACGAAGTTGGTGCCGTGGATGGTCACGTCGTTTCCGCCCTTATGCCTGCCACTGGCGGGTGACAGCGAGGAAACGGCCGGCGCGGCAACGACGCGGTAGTGAGTCCGGAGCGTCACCGGGCTGAGCGTCAGGTCCTCGACCGAGATTCGCACCGTGTACGTGCCCGGCCGCAAGGCCGGCAGCTTGACCGTGCACTTGCTGGTGCTGACGCAAGAGGCGGTCACCTGCTTGGATCCGATCTCGACGTGGTCGGCGCCGGCGATGGGCAGGAAGCCAATCCCGTGGATGGTCACGGTGCGGGAGCGGCCGGCCGGCCCCTCGCGCGGGGAGATGGCGCCGATCGCGGTGGTGCCGAGCCTGGTCCGGTACTGGAAGCACATCAGCGCGGCAAGGCCGGGATCGTACGTGCTCGCCTTGCCCGACCGGGTCAGCCCGCTGATGAGCGGCGTGCCGAGGCCGCTGGCCATGTCGTAGCCGCGGGTCGCGGGATACCGGCCGCCGGTGTAACCCGAGGGCGTGTAGTCGTTGTTCCCGCTGGTCACGTCACGCAGGCCCGCGGACGTAGTGCCGTAGATGTGGGAGTGCTCCGCCGCGACGATCGCGTACAGCCCGGCCGGCTGCACGCCGGCGTCGCCTGAGCCATAGTCGCCGCAGAATGGTGACGCGTCGATCAGCGCCGCTGCCGCGGCCCACAGCGGCGCGCCCCCGCTCGTCCCGCCGATTGCCAGCCAGGTCCCGTCGAAGTAGATGGTGTAGCCGGTCAGGGGGTCGGCGTCAGCGGACACGTCGGGGACTTGCCGCAGGTAGGGCACCGCGCTCGGGCAGCTCCCGCTGGTCTTCGAGTAACGGCTGACGAGTCCGGGAATCGCCGACTGGTCCTGGTAGGCAGGCATGCACCAGACGTCAGAAAGCCCGCCGCCGCCTGCGCCGTCGCCGATCGAGGAGCCGTTCCACACCGTCTCCGCGGTCCCGGCGATGGACGTGCCGCCGACGCCGACAACGTAGGGCTGGCTGGCCGGGTCGGAGACCGACAGGTCCGCGTCGTGGCTCGAGCCGTCGGGGTAGCACGCGGTCGAGCCGAAGTCGCCGGCCGCCGCGAACACCGTCTGTCCCTGCGTGGCGGCCTGGGCGAACAGCACGTCCTCCGAGCTGATCAGCCCCGAGTCGCTGTCCAGCTCGCACAGCCCCCAGGAGGTCGACACGACCTGATCCCGGTCGGCGTTGATGATCTGGGAGTACAGGTCGTAGACGTCGCTGCTGCCGCCGTTCGGCGCCTGATACACATCGACGGTGACGTCCGGTGCCAGGCCCGCCAGGTCCTCGATATCCAGCGCGGCCTCGCCCGATCCTGACCCGGTGCCCGCGCCGCCGTCGACGGTGTAGTAGTTCACCGGGGTGTCCAGGCCGTAGCACGCCTCGTAGGCGGCGATGTCGCTGGCCGAGTCCGGCTCGAACTCAGCCAGCGCCACGTTAACGCCCTGGCCGAGGTCGCCGTGCCCGTACAGCGGGGACATCTGGTAGTGAGCGGCCAATTGCGGCGCGGTAAAGCTGCCGTCGGCTGCCGCGGCGTCAGTGGCGGCTGCGCACGCTGCCGGGCCGCCCGAGGCGGCGGGATCGGGGCCGGCCGCGGCCTCGGCTGCGGCATCCGCCGCGCGGGCGCCGGTGCCGGGCCGCGACTGGCGGGCCGGGAACATGGCGAGGCTCTGCACCCGGTCGATGTCATTCAGCCCGAGAATGCCCTGCACGTACGGCGCCGCCGCTGCGGGCAGCTCCGGCGCGGCGGTATTGGCGTAGGCGACCCGGCCGCCGGTCAGCCGGTAGCGGTCAAGCCCGGTATGCAGCGCGCGCTCGACGAGCCAGGCGGGAGCGGTCACCGGGATCGCGAGCCGGTCCGCGCTGACCGGGCCAGGGGTCATGCCGTCGGCGCGGAGCGCGGCCTCGACGGCCGCGATCTGGCTGAGGCTCGGCCCGAACAGCGCCCCGAACTGGGCAGGCCGCAGGAAGTGGTGAAAGAGCGGGGACTTGCGGTCCGACAGGTCGGCGATGTACGCAGTGAGCGCGGCGGGGTTGCGCACTCGCAGCGTGACATCGACGTGCAGCGCAGTGCGCGAGCTTATGGCACCGAGCCTCGTCGTACCCCGCGGCAGCTGCGGCGGCCGGGCGGCGGCCACCCCACCGCTTTGCGGCGCGGCCGGCGACACCGCACCGCCTTGCGGTGCGGCCGGCAACACCGCCGCGCCAGACGGTGCGGCCGGCAGTAGAGCCGCGGCCAGCCCGATCAGCCCTGCCAGCACCGCAACGGACAGCCGGGCATGCCTCATGTCGCATCCTCACGTTTACGCGCACTCATCAGTAACGACGCATTGCGCTCTGTTATGGAGCACCTATTACTAGTTACCAATAACGCGCGCAGCGCGCCAGAGTGCTGCGACCAGGGCGAAGAGCACAGCGGGGTCTCAGAGCAGAGACAGCTCACCGGTGACGGCGTCGATCCGGTCCGCCGCGGCGGGCCCGATGGCGCAGCACGTGGGCGTGCCTTCGGCTACCTGGGTGCGCCCCGCGTCGTGGATGACCTGCACGGGCAGCCCGGCCGCGTGCGCCTGCTCGGCGAGCGCATACAGCTGCTCCGCACTCGCCGCGCGCAGCACGACCTTGGGCTGGCCGTCGCGCAGCCAGGCCTTGAAGTCCCGGCTCCCCGCGCTCGCAAGCGTTGCCGCGACCGCTGCGTGCGCGGCCTGCGCCGCTATCTTGCCGCGGCCCATGCCGAGGTCGGCACGCACGATCAGTGTCAGCTTGGTCTCCACACCGGACACGCTAGCCAGATCTTGGTGGCGGGCAGGATTTCGCCGCGAATTACGCGCGCTGCGGCATCTCGGCCGCCGGGCAGCCATTGCGGGTTTACCTCGGCTCCTTAACGTCGCAAACTATGGACGATTCGGGCATGTGTGGCCGGGGATCCTCTGCTGAGGGCCCCGAAGCCGGGCTCTCCCGGCGGCAGTTCATCAGCGGCGTAGTGGTCGTCGGCGCGGCCGTGAGCCTTGCGGGCGTCGCCGAGACAGCGCTGGCAAGCCGGAACGCGCTGGCGGAGACACCGCCGTCGGGGCCGCCGACCACGACCCTGCCGCTGCCGACCACCACCGCGCCCGAGCAGGTGTGGCTCACCTGGGGCCGCAATCCGGCCACCGACGTCACGGTGACCTGGATGTCGCCTGGCGAGGTGCCGCAGCCGGCCCCGACGCTGGCCTTCTCGCTGTTCCCGATCTCGCCGGCTAACCCCGGCCGGGTCGTGCAGTTGCCGGCTCCGCAGCCGCTGGACGTAACGCAGCCCTACCCGCGGGCGTCCGCGGTGAGCTTCACCGACGGGCTCAACGCGCAGACCACGTACTACTACCACGTCGAACTGCGCGACCTGGCGCCAGGAACCGTGTACTACTACCAGCTCAGCGATGGCGCATCGCCAGCGCCGTCGACCTTCGCGGCGTCCTTCCAGACCGCGCCGCAGGGCCGGGCGAAGTTCCGCTTCTCCAGCTACGGTGACCTCGCGACTCCGTCTTACGACCTGAATGCCTCGGGTAACCAGTGGCACGAGTCGTGCGACAACTCCTACTACGCCGTCAGCGCCATCGAGAACCCCGGCGACGGGCAGGGACCGCCGCTGTTCCACTTGCTCAACGGTGACCTGTGCTACGCCAACCTGGACATCTTCAACGCCCCGGGCGTATGGCGGGACTTCGGCGTCAACTGCTCCCGGTCGGCGGCGAACCGGCCGTGGATGCCCGCGCTCGGCAATCACGAGACGGAGTTCGGCACCGCCGATCACGCCGGCCAGCAGGGCGCGGCACCCGGCGGCATCGCGGCGCAGGGCGCTGCGGGCAACTACTGGAACGGGCCGTACGGCTACGGTCACTACCTGAGCAGGTTCCTGCTGCCTGACAACGGCGTAACCAACTGGGACGGCAATCGCCTGCGCGGTAACTTCTACGCCTTCCAGGTCGGCACCGTGAAGTTCATCTCGCTCGACGCTGACGACGTCATCTACCAGGACGGCGCGTCGGCCTATCTGAGCGACACCGCGAACGCCGCGCCCGAGACCACCACCTCAGGCGCGGAGATCCCGAATGGCACCGTCACCTATAACCACGGTTACACCGGCGACCTGAAAGTCGACGCGGCCGATTTCTCGCTGGTGCCGGACTTCGGCAGCGGCACGCCCAACCTGCAGTGCTTGTGGCTGGAGCGGACACTGCGCGAGGCCCGCGAGGACCCGTCGGTCGACATGATCGTGGTCTTCATGCACCAGTGCGCGATGTCGACCTCGGTCCCCGGCAACGGCTCCGACCTTGGCATCCGCCAGGCCTGGCTGCCGCTGTTCGACAAGTACGAAGTCGACCTGGTGCTGTCCGGCCACGAGCACGACTACGAGCGCACCTACCCGGTCCGCGGCTACGACGCCGACTACCAGGGCTGGGTCGCCTCGCCCAACCCTGACCAGACGCTGAACGAAGCCGTCAGCACCCGCAGGCCGCACGTGGTGACAACCGAGCCGGTCACGATCGGCGGCGCCCAGGGCTGGGACACCCAGCAGGGGACGGTGTTCCTGGTTCTCGGCGGCGGCGGTACAGACGGCCCGGCGAACGTCTACGGCGTGGACGCCAGCACCGGCCTGCCGCAGGCAAAGGTCTTCACCGAGCGGAACGCGATCAGCGGGTCGGAGGCGACCGGCTTCACCCGCAACTCGGCTGACTCCAGGGAGGACGCGCCGTGGGCGGCGGCGACCAACGCCGGCGACGCGTACGGGTACGCCATCTTCGACGTAGACCCCGGCTTCGGCCCCGGTCAGACGACGATTACGTTCAAGTACTTCGCCATCCCCGCCGTCTCCGACGAGACAGGCCTGCTGCACACCGGGACGACGACGCTGCCGACGACGCCGTACGAGACGTTCGTCTTCGGCCGCGGGATCTCCAGCCCGTCGTGGACCGGGCGCACCCAGGCAGAACTGCAGGGCAGCCAGGCCGAGTGAGCAGGCGCGGCCTGCTACCGGCTAGCCGGCGCGGAAGCTGAGCGTCTGCGTTATCAGCATGCTGATCAGGGTGATGGTGTGCGGGCCGCGTGCCAGCCCGAGCCTGCCTGGCCGGATCACGTAGCTGACCGCGCCGCGTCCGCTGGCCGTGAGCGTCCTGACGAACCGTCCGTCGATCAGCAGCCGTACCGGATGCTCGGGCAGGAAGCCGCCCGCCGCCATCCGGGCGGAGCCGCCCGCCGGAATGCTGCCCACTGCCAGCGAGATCTGATGCTCGAGCAGTTGCAGGTCGTGCCGGGCCTGCCCGCGCGCGGCGGCTTCCTGCCGGTCGGCCCGCGTCGCCGCGACCAGGCTGGGCACGAAGCTGGCCGCATTGATCGTGCCCCAGCCGCTCGCGACGTCGAAGCCCTTCGCGGCCGTGAAGCCCGGCACGACGTGCCCGTCAGGCAGCACGGAGGAGTCGCTGCCGTGAATGACGTCGACGATGCCGTCCTTCGCCCCGGCCGGCCCGAGCGTGCCGTACAGGACCGGGTTGATGGGCCCGACGTTCCCGCCATTGAGCTGAGTCGCCAGGGCGAGGACGCCCGCAAGCAGCGGCGCGGCCTCGGACGTGCCCGCCCGCGCATCCATGACCAGGTCGGGCACCGAGCGCCAGGCGCTCGTGGTGATGCTCGCGACGCCGTCCTGGTAGCCGGGACGGCGGAACACCGTGGAGAAGCCGGCCGCGGAGGAGAACGGCTGGTCGTTCCAGAGCGGGTCGGTGCCGCGGCGCTTCCCGGTCGGGCCAAGGTTCGGAGTGGTGCCGCCGACGGCGGTGACCCACGGCGAGTCGTCCCAGGTCGCCGCGTCGGGAAACGTCGTCACGTCCTCGCACTGGCCGTTGGCGGCTGGCAGGTTCTGCACGACGCCGCAGTCGCCGGTCGCGACGAGCAGCGGGATCCCGGCAGCGGCCGCAGCCAGCTCACCGGGGTCCTGGGCGAGGATCTCCGGCGCGCCATGGCTGTAGCTCGACTCGCCGGTCCCGTCGCTGATCGAGATCACGTTGGCCAGGTGCCCGCGCGCGATGGCCTCGACGGCCTGCATCATCTCCGGCGGCGCCACCTGGCTCGCCGCGTCGTCGGTGATCTCGGTGTCCGCGGGCGTGACCGAGATCACGATCTTGGCATACGGGGCCATCAGGTGCGCGGACAGGACGTCCAGCGTCAGTTCGCCCGCCCACGCCTTGCACGACCCGTAGCTGCCGAGCCTGACCATGCCCGGCGGGCAGGTGCGCGGCAGCGGCCCGGCCGGGTAGATCGTCTGGATCTGCGGGTTAGGCAGGCCGAGCAGCTTGTCGAAGCTGGCTACCTGCTGGCCGATCCGCGGGTCGTTCCAGCCCTCGATGACCGCGATCGTGGTCCCGGCACCGTCGATACCGCGCCGCCACAGCGCGCCGATGTCGTAGTCGTCGATGTCCGCGGCGCCAGGGACGAGCCCCTGCAGTTCCCTGTCCGGCATTTTCCTCAGCGCGGCCTCGAGCACCCGGACCTGGGCAGCCCTGGACGGCAGGCCGCCCGGCCGGGGCGTGGCGGTGCTCGCGGCCGGCGTGGCGGCGGGCACGCCCGGCACGCTGAGCGCGGGTACTTCGGCGGACGCCGGCCCGATCGCCAGCACCCCTGCCGCCAGGCCGGCAGCCGCCGAGACCCCGAGCACGGCGAGCCCCAAGCGGCGCATGACGCATTCCTCCAGGACATTCGGGCCGGACTGGCCCTTTCATGATGGCCACGTCAGCGTATTTGGGCAAAAACCCGTTCTAGAACGGAACGGGTGTGATTTCCCTCGCTCCCCGACTCGGCCCCCGGGCGTTGCTACGGAGACGGCCTCACAGCCCGATGAGGACGATGCCGGTCGCGATGACGACGGCGGCGGCCACCCGGCGGCGGCCGAAGTCCTCCCCGAGCACCATGAGCCCGATCAGCGCGGCAAAGACCACGCTTGTCTCGCGGATCGCCGCCACCTCGGCGAGCGGGGCCTTGGTCTGCGCCCACAGCACGATGGCGTACGCGATGACCGACAGCAGCGCCGCGAGCAGGCCGTAGCGGATCGTGGCAGCGTCCCGCCACCTGCTCGCCGGGCGGCGGAACACCGCGACAGTCGCCATCGGCGGTCCCTGCAGCACGAAGAGGAATGCCGCGTAAGCCCACGGGTCATGCGCGTGCCTGACGCCCAGGCCGTCCACGATCGTGTACGCGGCGATGGTGAGCCCGGTCAGCAGCGCGGCCACGACGGCAGGTGTGTCGGCGCGGGTCAGCCGGCCCGACGAGAAGGCCAGGCTCATCAGCCCGAGTGCCAGCGTGATGATGCCCGCCAGCGCCGCGATGCCAAGGTGCTCGCCGGCCAGGAAATAGGCGCCGACCGCGACCACCAGCGGTGACGTGCCGCGCGCGATCGGATAGGTCTGGTTGAAGGCGCCTAGCCGGTAGGAGTTCATCAGCCCGAGGTTGTAGCCGATGTGGATCACGCCCGACACGATCGCGAACGGGATCGCGGTCCGGTACGGCAGGCCGGTGACGGCGAGCAGCAGGCCGCCGATCACCGCCTGGCCAAGGCCGATCACGGCGAATGCCATGAGCCGGTCCTCGACCTGCTTGGCGATCGCGTTCCAGCACGCGTGCAGCGCGCCTGCGCCGATGACGACCGCGATGATCGCGGGGGTGAGATGCTCGTGCGCGGTCATGAACGGGCCGGGTTGCTCGCGGCCGACGGTATGTGCACTGGAGGGCTCCTTCTGCCTGACCCGGATTTCCGGGCATGCCTACAAGGGCCCTCGGGGCTTCTATCCCGTCAGGTGTGGAGCGGCTACATTGCCAGCCGCCCTGGCGCCGCTCGGTCCAGTCCGTCGCTGCCCTGATTGTGGTCGAGGTGGCGGGCACGGCGCGGAACCCTAGGCGCAACCGCAAGCTGACGCCCAGCCTATCTGCTTGCGGTCATTACCGGCAGACAGCCGTATCAGACCGGACCTCCCGCCGCGCAAGCCGGATCACCCTCTCTCGCTGGCTTCGCTATGGTCGGGTAGCGGGCAACGGAGGAGCGGCATGACCCATCCGCCATGGGACGAGTCCTACACCGGTCAGGCGCCTGCGCCGTGGGACATCGGGCGTCCGCAGCCGGCGTTCCTCCGGCTTGCCGAGCAAGGCCTGCTGTCCGGCCGCGTGCTGGACGCCGGATGCGGCACCGGGGAGCACGCGCTCATGGCCGCAGCGCACGGCGGCGATGTCACCGGCATCGACGTCTCGGCCCGGGCCATCGAGATGGCAAGGGAGAAGGCCGCCGAGCGCGGCATCAGCGTTCGCTTCGAGGTCGCCAGCGCGCTTGACCTGGGCGCGCTCGGGATCAGGTTCGACACGGTCATCGACAGCGGCCTGTTCCACGTCTTCAACGTCGAGGACTCCGCCCGGTACGTGGCGAGCCTGGGCGCGGCACTGGCCGCCGGCGGCACCGTCTACCTCATGTGCTTCAGCGACCGCCAGCCAGGCGACTGGGGGCCGCGCCGGGTCCGGCAGGAAGATCTGCGCTCGGCCTTCAGCGACGGCTGGGCGGTGGACTCGATCACCGCGCAGGAGTTCGACCTCAACCCCGGCCTCAGCACGCCCACCGCGCAGGCCTGGCTGGCCGTCATCCGCCGGCTCTGAATTCCCCGCGGGATCGGACGCCGTATCACCACATCACACATCGTGGGTCGCTTATGCATGGCATCGACTAGGAAATCAGTACGCGCTGGCCTGAAAGAGACGATGATTGTGATGCGTACCAGGGCGTAAGTCTCGGGGGGAAGTAGCAGTGGCGGATGCGGCTTGGGCGGTGAGAGCCCCGGACGACGCGACGCTGCTGAACACCGTGCGGACGGGCGATGGTGCCGCATTCGAGGTGCTCTACAAGCGCCATGTGGGCGCAGTGCGCCTGCTGGCGCGCGACCTGGTCGCATCCCCCGCGGAAGCTGACCACCTGGTTGCTGAGACGTTCGCCCTTGTTCTGGACGTAACGAAACGGGGCGGCGGGCCGACCGATGCCTTCCGTCCCTACATGCTGACCGCGCTGCGCCGAGTCGCGGCCAGCCAGGTGCGCGGTCAGAGCCCGCTGACGCGTTCCGACAGGCAGGACGTTCCCGAACCTGGCGAGCTGTTCGTCGACGCGACGGTGGCGACAGTCGAAACCTCGCTGATCGCGCGGGCCTTCTTGTCGCTGCCGGAACGCTGGCAGGCAGTGCTCTGGCACCGCGAGATCGAGCGGGCCGATCCGGCCGCGGTGGCACCGCTCTTCGCACTCGGGCCGGACGGAGTCGAGGCACTCGGTCGTCGCGCCAGCGAGGGTCTCCAGCAGGCTTACCTGCGACTCTATGTCCCGCGGGTGACCCGGCCCGAATGCAGGCCAGTGGCCGAGCGGATCGGCGGCCACCTGCGGAACACGCTGTCGCGGCGAAGCGCGTCCATGGTGACCGAGCACGTTGCCAGCTGCAGCGAATGCGCAGCCGCGTACGGCGAACTGGCCGACCTTGGCGCGGCGCTGCGCAGCCAGGTGGCTCCCGTCTTCCTGGGCCGCTCGACCGCCTTGTACCTGGCCGGAATTACCAGCGCGGCCGCGGCCGGCCGCCCTCTCGCGGCAGTCGCCGCCGGTAACGCCGGACCGGCCGGCGCGGGTCCGCCGACCGCTCAGCTGGTCGCGGCGCAGGGCGCTGGGCCACCGCGAGGTCCATCGGGACTGCGGTGGGTGGCCATGGGTGCCGGCGCGGTGGTGGTGGCAGTCGGCGCGGTACTCGCGCTGACGCTCACCGCGCACCGCGCTTCAGATGTCCGCGCGCACCACCACGCCGCCGCGGCCGGAACCTCGCTTGGCATCGCGGCCAGTGCAGGACAGCCGTCGCCATCCGCGACCGCCGCCCGCAAGCACGTCGCGCCGTCAGCAAGCCCGAGCACATCGCCTGCCGCGCCGCCTCCGACTAGTCCAGCCCCGGCACCCGCCGCGCAGCTCTCCGCGGGCATCAGTGTCGCCGGGCCGCAAGGCCGCGGTAACTTCGCCATGGTCACGTTCACCGCCACCGACACGGGCAACGCACCGACAGGCGAGATCACCGCCTCGATATCGCTGCCATCCGGCAGCCGGTTCCTAGGGGGCGGCGGCCACTTTGGCGGCCAGGACGGCTGGAGCTGCCAGCCAGACGGCAGTGGCGCGACATGCCAGCACGGCGGCATCTCAGCGGGCGCGCAGGCCCAGGGCGTGATCTTCATAATGGTCGGCGGGTCCTCGTGCGGGCAGCCGGTGCAGCTGACCGTGACCAGCGGCGCGGCATCGGCCGGCGCCCAGTCGGGGGATATTCAGTGCAGTGGCGGCGGCCGCTAGGTAGCCGGGATGCCGCGCTCCGGCCATGGCGGGAGGGATGGCGTGAACGCTGCGACGACGGTAGTGAACATGAAGGGGCACCGCGGCGACCCCGAGTTCGCCGACGTGATCTATGTCGGCAGGGCCATGCACCGCGGTGGCTGGCACCTGGCGGCGTCTCCGCTCGCCAACCCGTTCCGGCCCGGGCCCGACGGGAGCCGTGAGCAGGTCATGATCAAGTACCGCGAGTACTTGCTCCAGCGCCCCGACCTGCTGGCCATGCTGCCTGAGCTTCGCGGGCACCGGCTGGGATGCTGGTGCGTCCCGCTGGCCTGCCACGCCGAGATTCTCGCCGAGCTCGCTGACGCAGGACGCTGACCGATACGCCACTGCAGGAACATGCCCCCCGCGCGCGGAGCCTGAATCTCGTACGCTCAGGACAAGGGGCGTTTGCAGGAGGGTGCATGGCTCTCGATCCGTACCAGGGGATGCCGCCAGGCCGGTACGGCCACATGCGGGCATCGACCGCCGACAGGGAACGAGCCATCGACGTGCTCAAGGCCGGCTTCGCGGAGGGCAGGCTAGACAAGGACGAGTACGACGAGCGCGCGGGCCGCGTCTACGGCTCGCGCACCTACGCCGAGCTAGCTGCGCTCACCTCCGACCTGCCGGTCGGCCCGCTCGGCCCGCTGAACCCGCAGCAGGCATACGCGCCCGTTCCGATGCGGCGCAGGACCAACGGCATGGCGGTGACGGCGTTCATCCTTGCGTTCTTTCCGGGGATCCCCGGCATCATCGCGGTCTTCCTCGGGTTCGCGGCGCGCCGACGTGCGCGCGAGCGCGGCCAGGGCGGCGAGGGCCTGGCCACCGCGGCCATCATCCTGGGCGCGGCGTTCACGCTGCTGTTCTTTTACCGGTACGGCCTGGTCTTCTAGCCGAGCCTGAGGCGACTCCCCGGCCTGCCCGAACGCCCGGCATTGCGCTCGCAAAGGTCAGTCGAGATATGACTTGTCAGGCCGCATCTTCCGCCGTAGGCTGTCGATATATCGTGAGCGTACGCAAGAGGGGGCGCTATGGCAGCCGGAGCGGCCTGCGGGGCAGGGGACTTCGACGAAGGCCTGTCCGAGATTTTCCGGTGCGCGCAGGCAATGGCCGAGGAGATCAGGCAGGGCATCAAGGCGATGGCCGGCCGTGGCCGCGGCGGCCCATGGGAACGTGACTTCCGCAGCCGCGGCGGCCCTGGGCACTGGGGCGGTGGGTTTGCCGGGTACAAGGCCGCGTGGTGGCCCGGCCCGCCCGGCGGGCCAGGGCCGGCGCGGCCGCCGAAGGCTGGCCGTGGCGACGTGCGGGCCGCGATCCTTGCGTTGCTGCAGGAGGGCCCGCGCAACGGCTACCAGATCATGGCGGACATCGAGGAGCGCAGCGCCGGCGCCTGGCGGCCGAGTCCTGGCGCGGTGTATCCCGCGCTCTCCCAGCTCGCCGACGAGGGGCTGATCATCGCCGAGGAGTCAGGCGGCCGCCGGACATTCAGGCTGACCGAGGCCGGCCAGCAGTACGTGGCGGAGAACCCCGACATGGCACGCGGCGCATGGGAGTCGGAGGCCCAGCAGGAAGCCTGGCAGCTGCCGGGACTGTTTGCCGAGGCAGCGCGGCTCGGCAGCGGGATCGTCCAGCTCGCGCACTCCGGCACGCCGGCACAGGTGCGGGCGGCGGAACGGCTGCTGGAGCGCACCAGGCGCGAGCTGTACCGGATCCTCGCCGACGAAGCCGACGCGGATGACGACACAGACGAGGCAGACGAGTGAGTTCCGTTCATAGCGAGCGGATAAGGGGAGCAGGGGAAATGGACGACCGCATCCGGGTTTCAGACGCAGACCGGGAGCGCGTGACCGCGCGCCTGCGCGAGCACTTCGCCGAGGGCAGGCTCACCTCCGAGGAACTGGATGAGCGGATCACTGCGGCGCTCAATGCCAAGACCTTCGGGGAACTGCGCATCGTGCTGGCCGACCTGCCCGAGCCGGGAACGGCCGCGCCCCAGTCCTGGGAAGCACAGCCCTGGCAGGCGCAATCGTGGCAAGGACGGGCACCGCGGCCCAGGCGCACCGGATATCCCTACCGCCACCGGCCCCGGCTGCTGCCGCTGGTGCTGATATTGCTGATCTTCGCGCTGGTGCTGCCCGGTGCGGGACTCGCTCTCTTCACGCTGTTCAAGGTGGTCCTGCTGGTCTGGCTGGCCTTCTGCCTGGTCGGGATCATCGCCGCCGCGCTGGCGGCAGCCAGGTTCCGCAGGCACGTACGCCGCTACTGGCGCTCTGGCGACGGCAGCCAGTGGCACCACTACCAGTGGCGCAACTGGTAGTGGCCGTTACCCGCTAGCGGCGAACAACTGCTCGGCCAGCGCTCCCGGCCGCCAGTCCAGGGCCTTCTCGAAATGCACGGTGGTGCCGGCCGGGCCGTTCCCCGTCATGCTCAGGTCGTCCACCACGGCATTGATGATCTTCATGCCCCGTCCGTGCTCAGGCAGCCCGCCAGACCGGCCCGCCTGCTTGCGCTGCGGCTTTGCCTGGCTGCCCGCATCAACGCTGCCCGCGTCCCTGCCGTCCCCTTCGGTGCTGCCGGTGTCGACGACCTCGATGACGCAGCGTCCATCACGGGTGCTCGCCACGACCTCGTAGTTGTCGCCAGGGCCTGCGTGCCTGATGACGTTCGCGCACGCCTCGGTGAGGGCAAGGGCCAGGTCGGCGCGCGTGTCCGGCAGGACGCCGAGCGCCCCCAGGCAGCAGTCAAGGAGCCGGCGCGTGACGGGCACGCTGGCGGCGTCCCGAGGTAACGAAATGACGATCTTGATCTCCACGACGCACTCCTTGCCTGCGCTTGGGCCCGGGCTCCCACACCTGACGTTCCCGTCATGCGCGATCTCTAACAGGGCGCGGCTTGCGTGCCGCACTTTCTTCACGGAACGAAAGGGGCCCACCACCGCGCACCCACCCTCGCCAGCAGGCGCGAGTGCCGTCCGCTACCGCAGCGGCGGCACGACCGCCTCAATGAGGTGCGGCCCGGGCTCGGCGAGCGCAGTGCGCAACTGGTCGGCGAACTCGGCAGTCGTTACCGCCCTGGTGGAGGGAACGCCCATGCCCGCCGCGAGCGCCGCGAAGTGGATGCCAGGCTTGGACAGGTCGAGCAGGCTGCGCGCAGTCTCGCCTGCATGCGCCGCGCCGGTTCGCTCGAGTTCCATGTTCAGGATCGCGTAGGAGTGGTTGCTGAAGATCACGGTCGTGATGTCCAGGCACTCGCGTGCATGCGTCCACAGCGCGGAGATCGTGTACATGGCGCTGCCGTCGGCCTCCAGGGCGAAGACCGGGCGGCCGGGGCTGGCGATCGCCGCGCCGGTGGCCAGTGGCAGACCCTGGCCAATCGCGCCGCCGGTCAGCGTAAGCCAGTCGTGCGGCGGCGCGCCCGCGGTGGCGGCAGGAAGCCACAGGCCCGCGGTGTTGGCCTCGTCGCTGACGATCGCGCCGTCGGGCAGCAGCGCGCCGATGACCGCCGCGGCGCTCTGGCCGGTCAGCTCGCCATCCGGCGGAATATCGGGCCGGTGCGGCTGCTGCTGGGTCGGCGCGGTGTCTGCCGCCACGAGGTCCGCCAGCGCGGCGAGCGCGGTCGGCACGTCGTCGCTTGACTCGGCCAGCACGTGCACCTGACAGCCTTCGGGGACCAGGTAGCTCGGCTTGCCTGGATAGGCGAAGAACGACACCGGCTCGCGCGCGCCCGCAAGGACCAGGTGACGCGTACCGGCGAGCTGCGCGGCAGCGAACTCGGCCAGGTAGGCGAGCCGGTCGACCGCCGGGAGCCCCGCGCCCCGCTCGAGCCGCGCCGGGAACGTCTCCGCGATGAGCCGGCTGCCAGTGGCCCCGGCAATGCGGCTGGCAGCCTCCAGGGCGGGGCGGCGCATGCCCGCGCTGCCCAGCATGATCATGCTGGGCTCGCCGCCGCGCAGCACCTTCGCGATCTCGCCGACAACATCGTCGGGGACCTGCCTGGCCGCCAGCGCGCTGGCCGGCCCGGCGGGTTCGGCGCCATCGGTCCACGTCACGTCGGCGGGCAGGATGAGCGTTGAGATCTGGCCAGGTGCGCGGAGCGCAGCCGCGACGGCTGCGGCCGCGTCACCCGGCGCGTCTTCGCTGCGCAGGGTTCGGCGCACCCATCCGGACACCGAGCCGGCGAGCGAGTCGATGTCGGACTCCAGCGGCGCGTCATACCGCTTGTGGTAGGTGGCATGGTCGCCGATGATCGCGACGAGCGGGGTACCGGCCCGGCGGGCGTTGTGCAGGTTGGCCAGCCCGTTGGCCAGGCCGGGCCCCAGGTGCAGCAGGACCGCGGCGGGCTTGCCGCTCATCCGGCCGTATCCGTCGGCTGCGCCCGTCGCTACTCCCTCGAACAAGCACAGCACGCCGCGCGCCTCCGGCTCGGTGTCAAGCGCGGCGACGAAGTGCATCTCGGAGGTACCCGGATTCGCGAAGTACGTTGTTACCCCGCAGCTGGCCAGCGTTCGGACGACGGCCTGCGCACCGTTCATCTCGTTCCTCCTCATGGCGGCTTCCTCGCCGCAGCGCCGACGATACGCCTGCGCTAGTCCGAAACGCCCGCCTGAGGTGCGGTCTTGACTGCGCGCGGTTCGCGCGAAGACTAGAGGGATAACTGACCCGAACCTCGGGGGTGCGATCGTGACCGCACCGACTGACAGGCTGATCCGCCGGATCCGGCGGGACTTCGGCCGCGGGACGGACGATGAGGTCATCAGGCGGCTGACCGCGCTGGCGCCCGACTACTCCAGCGAGCGGATCCAGGCGGCGCTGGTGCTGGGCGCTGGCGGCAAGTGGCACCGGTTCGAACTGCAACTGCGCCGCTTACAACGCGACTGGCGCGATGTCCTAGTGATCGGCGGGCTAGCCGGCGAGGACTGGCCCGGCCGACTGGAGGCAGCGTTGCCTCCCGAACCCAACACGGACGCGCGCGGCATGCCAAGTCCGGTCAGTCCGCCACCGCCAGCGCGAGCCGCCCGGCGGGACGCGAGTACCCCGCGCCGCACCGTCGTGCGCCGACAGGGCCCAACCCGCCCGAGGTAAAGGGTGTGGTCTTAACGGCGCATCAGCGCCGGACCGCCGCGGCCCGCGGAGTCGAAGTCACCCGTGCCGTCGGGCGCGCCTCGGCCCGGCGCCGGGTAACGGTGCTGACCCTCGGCCGGCACGTACTGCGGGAAGCCGCGACCGAGTGACATCTGCTTGATCTTGATATAACGGGCAACGTCCTGCCTCTGGCTCACGAGCGCAATCGTGGCTCCGGCCAGCAGTCCGAACAGCAGTACCTTTCCCATCATGACGCTTCCCCCTGTCCGAGAGCCGTCTCACGGCGCGGACCGCGCGCCGCGCGCAACAGCTCGGGCGGCCGTGACCGCCCATTCCCCCGTCGACGGAGACTTACCCGTCAGCTAACGATCATCCTCATTGATACGCCTACCGGATCACGATAGACACGCCGACCCGCGCAGGAAGATAGGCCCGGGGTGGAGAGGCCACCACTCTGCCGAGCCAACTGCTAACTCTGGCCACCGCGTGCATGGCAGCCTAGGTGGCGCGGGAACCCGCAGCGCTTGCCTTAACCATTCTGCTTGGAGTCAGGCTTGTCGCCGGTGGCGGGAGAAGAATGCTCAGGCTGGTCGGCGGCGTTGATCGACTCCGCGGCTGCCTGGGCGAGGACCCCGTACTCCTCCAGCGTCAGGTCGTGCCTGTGGAAAGCTGCGGCAACATCATCAAACGAACCTGGCACATAGGGTTCAGGGTCGTCGAGCGCGTTGCCCACGTCTGAGTCGCTTCGCGATCCCGGACTGACCGTCTCGGGCCATGACCGCTCACGGAATCGGCGCGCAACCTCATCAAGGCTTATGTTTCCGGCCCGCAGCGCAGCGATTAGGTCGGTCACTTCGCTACTCATACAGGTCCTTCTCTCCCTTGAGGTTCTGTGTGGCACTGTCGACCAGGACGGCGTTGCGTCCGTCAACGGAGTTGTCGTACAGACTCCAGTGGTCAAGCCCTGGCTTAACCAGCTCGAAGGTTGCGCGGTTCTTGCTGCCCAAGTCGGGGTCGCTCTGAGCCCGGATCAATTCTGGTGACACGTATCGGCCACCAAGGCCGTGGCCCTGACGGTATTCCTCATGTCCCTCACGGTGCCTTGACTCGGCGCGACTGACGCTAACTTCAACCGGGATGTCGACGAAGACCCCGTCGACATGGCTGTACCCGGCCGAACGGAGCTCACTAAGGCGCTGGCGCGTGGAAACCGTACTCGACATGGTGATGTCCCAGATGACGTTCTTGCCATCCGCGTAGGCACGCAGACCAAGCTGTTTCGCGATGTGCGAGGACTCCTCGTGTACTAACTCAGCCGCTTCCATCGGCGTAAGGCCGTCCACTTCAGGGATCATGTCTCGGCGAGCCATTAACTCCTTTATCTCGTCGGGATTGATGGCCATGTAACTGGACCTATCAATTCCGGCAACCTCCGACAGGACCGTCGTCTTGCCGGATCCAGGTAAGCCGCCCGCAAGGATGGCCCTGCCTTCACACGGCACTGCCTCGGCTTTGGCATAGAGATCCTGGATGATTTCATCGTGCCGAGCCGCGCGGTCCGGAAGCCAGATCTTGCGGCGCTGATCCGTTGTGTATTGATGATCGGTGGCGAGTCCCTGCGCGCGGGCGCCATCTAAGCGGATCTTGGCATCTGCGACATGTTCGGCGTACTCAGCGTCCGTGAGTGAGCGACGGGTGTCCGCGCCGCCATCAGGACTGTCGGCGTAACCCGGCGAGGAGGGATGGCCCTCGGGCAGGCGTTCCAGCCGTCGGTCTAAGGCCGTTGCCGGCGGAGCATCGAGGGCTGCCTTGGCATCCACCGTGGCCACTAAAGTGCCCGTTCTCGTCGCAGCTTGCGGTTGCCGTCAACTGACGACGATAACCCCAAAACGGTGGCTAAGGTGCCTGGTGTTGCCTTCGCTCGGCCATGACTTAACTGAGTAGCCTGACGCGTATCCTCACGCCGCAGTCGCGGGTGGAGTGGTCCGGATACCGAGTACTGGCTGGCCGCCGTTCCCGCCGCGATATCCGGACTCCCACGGCCAGCGCCCGCGATAGTCGGCGTGCACGAGCTACAACGCCCGGATCTGAGTCCCGTAAAGGTCGACGGCAGTCAGCAGGTGCGCAGCCGGTTCGGCTACTCTGACGACCTCGATCGTCGGTCCGGCGGGCAGCTCGAGCTGGTCGCCCGGCAGCAGGTACTGCCATAGCAGGAGCCGTGAGGCCACCCCCCGTTGAGCAGCGGCGCGGCGCGGACCTGCGACAAGCCAGTGACCACTAATTCTGGCAGGCCGGTTGGGGTCAGCCCGACTGTGTAGGCCCAGGGCGGATGGACGCCATCGCGTTGCACGCCTTGCACTGCCCAGCCCTGTGAGTTGATCA
>DASPWG010000181.1:0-38805 GCA_035621915.1 Streptosporangiaceae bacterium | reverse complement strand
GGCGTTCCTAGCCTCGGAGCAGGCCTCCTTCATCACGGGAGCGGCCTATCAGGTCGATGGCGGCGCCATCAAGTCGAACTTGTGAACCTCAGTCCCGCCGGGACGAGCGGAACGCACGCCGCCGCAGCCCGCGCACCCGCGCGATGACGAGGGCGGGGATGAGGATCGCGAGCCAGCCGTGGTGGTGGTCCAGGCCGACGGCGAACGCGGCCATAAGCACAGCGGCCACGATGGCCACGATCGGCACCGAGGCGCGCCGAGCAAGCCAGCTGGACCTGGCCGCCACCGGCCGCGGTGGCTGGGGGGTGGGCTGAGTGCTCGGCGGGCCTGGCAGGTCGACGGTCAGCTCTTCTAGCTCGCCCAGCGTGCGCGCCGACAGGGCCCGCCCGGTGCGGTCCTCGAGCTCCTCGGTCGTCAGCCGACCGGCCTGGTAATTCTCGCTGAGCGCCGTCACGACCGCGTCCCGGTCGGCGTCGGACGCCCTCATGGCGGGAACCCGGTACCCGCCAGGCGTTGCGCTCATCGGTTGCCTGCCTTTGCCCCGCCCGCTGCCTGTCCGGGGGCGGTCGATGTCTGGGTGCTAGCCCATCTGCCCGGCTCCCATGCTGCCCCGCCTTTGGCCCGCAGGCCAACGCCGGGCGTCATCAGCTCGGGATGACATCTGTCATGCCTCTGCCCTGGCCGCCTTGAAGGTCCGCGCCGGATGCCTGAGTTATCCGATGTGATGCAGATCATAGGCTTTCATCGGACATCGCGGCATAGGGCGTCCCTTTTAGGGTGTTCACAATGAGTAATCAACACCATCGAGATGCGTGATGGTTGCCCCCAAGCAGGCGTCGCCATGACCCGCGTCCCATCCGCATAGGCTGCCGCAGCCGTGTGCATCACGGCGCCGGCAACGTCCTCGATGACCGCCGTGCGCCCTCGCGCCCGACCTGAGGTTCATCGTGCGTCCCCACCTTCCTTCAGCACAGTCCGTGATCCGTAACACCTGTCACTGGCACAGCCGACCCTCCCCGCTCGCTCTGATGGCGGTCGGCGCCGCCGCGGCCGTGGTCGGGGCGTCAGCAGGCTGCTCGGCCGCTGCGTCCGGCTCAGGCCCAGTGCCTGCGCCCAGAATCCTTGCCCAGGCGGCAGCGGCGCCCCATCCAGAACTGACCGGCGCAGTCACCTCACGCGGTGCCGCAAGGTCGCCGCTTGCTCCCGGCGCGACCGCCGCCACTGGCGGACAGCCGACCGCGAGTCAGTCACCCGCAGTCTCACCGGCCGTATCGCCGACCGCGCGAACCACCACCCCGGCACCGGATGCGGAGGCCACGCACCATCCGTCCCCTGCCGTGGCTGCCCAGCAGGGCACCGCGACGCAGCAGCAGGGAACCGCCGCGCCGGCCGCCACGCAGGCGCCGCGCAAGCAGTACCCATACGAGATCTACGATTCGGTGACGCCGAGTGCTATCCCCGGCAACCACGTCGTCGCAACCTACGCGACCGGCAACTTCGCCGTTCCGGCCTCCGACGTGGCCGGGGACAAGGCCGTGGTCTGGATCGACACCGACGGCACCGACCCGCACGCGGCCGCGCTGGACATCGAGCCAGGCGACGTGACGCCGTCGCAGGCACCCGCGTGGGTTAAGGCCAGGCTGGCCGTTGACCCGACCGGCACCGCGATCCTGTACACCTTCAGGTCGGACTGGTCGCAGGTGCAGTCGGCCGTCAGCACGCTGCCGCAGTGGATGCAGTCGCACGTCCGCTGGTGGATCGCGGACCCGACGGGCGTCCCGCACATGGTGCCCGGCGCGAACGCGACCCAGTGGTACTGGGGCAGCAACTACGACATCTCGACCGCGAACCCCGGCTTCTGACCGGGTCAGTGACCACGGTGCCTCGTCCCTGACTGCAGGGGCGGGGCACCGTTTCCATGCCAGGGGAGGGCCGCAGATGCCCGGCCGGCCGAAAAAAAGTGCTGACGGGCTGGTGCCGACTAGTTACGCCGAGTAAGCGCAGGCTGTGCCGAGAACGAGATTTATCCCCAGATGCACGGGCCAAACGGCGCCCGCGGGCGCACTTGACCTGTACTAATCACTTATAGTGATCATGTGGTTGCTCTTGTAGTATCTCGCGCATGGACTCCATGCTCTGCCCGGTACTGATCGACCGGGGCGCCGAGCTGGAGTCGCTGACTGGCGCTCTCGATGCCGCCGCTGCCGGTCACGGCAGCGCGGTCTTCGTCACGGGAGACGCCGGGGTCGGCAAGTCCAGGCTCGCGAAGGACGTGGCCGCGCAGGCGCTCGGGCGGGGCTTCCTGGTGCTGACCGGGCGTGGCACCGAGTCTGCCGTGCCCGTCCCCTACCGGCCTATCTCCGAGGCGCTGCTGGGTGCCGCGCGGACCGGGCTCGCGGCGGACTCGCCGGGGGTGACCGACTACCGGGCGGTGCTCGGATCGCTGGTCCCCGAATGGAGCCGGCCCGGTGACGGCTCGGCCGAGCTGTCCCCCGTCGTCGTCGGCGAGGCCATGCTGCGGATGCTGGGCCAGGCGGCCGGGCCAGGCGGCCTGCTGATCCTGGAAGACCTGCACTGGGCCGATCCGGAGACGCTCGCCATCGTCGAGTACCTGGCCGACAATGCTCCCGCGGCGAACGTGCTCGTCGTGGTCACGCTCAGGGACACCGGCCCGTCACCATGCCTGGACCTGCTCCAGTCGGCCGCGGCCAGGCGCGTCGCGACCAGGATCGAGGTCCCGAGGCTGAGCGCAGGGGCGGTCCGCGACATGGCTGCCGCCTGCCTGGCGGTCGACAGCCTGCCAGCCGAGGTCAGCCGGCTGCTGGCCGACTGCGACGGCCTGCCATTCGCCGTGGAGGAGATACTCGCCGCCGCCGTCTCCTCCGGCGAGCTCGTGCGCGATCATGCAGGCTGGCGCGTCGACAGTGAGGTCTCGACTGGCGTGCCCGACTCCATCGCCGGGTCGGTACGCAGCCGGATCGCCGCGCTTGGGCCGAGCGTCGGCAACGTCATCGTGTCCGCCGCGGTGCTCGGCAGGCAGTTTGACTGGACCATGCTGCCCGCCGTGGCTGGCGTGCCTGAGCGCGACGCGCTGGCGGCCCTGCGGCGCGCGCACGAGATGCAGCTGATCGAGCCTGCCCTCGGCGAGACCGGCGTGTTCCGGTTCCGGCACAGCCTGACCAGGGACGCGATCCTGGCCGACCTGCTGCCGCCCGACCTGGCCGCCCGCGCCACGGCGGCGGCAGCCTTTGTCGCGCAGGCCCATCCTGGCCTGCCGGGCAGCTGGTGCGAGCTGGCGGCTGAGCTGCTGGTCACCGCGGGCCGGCCGGTCGAGGCCGCCCGCATGCTGCTGACAGTGGGCTGCCGGGCGCTGGCGCAGGGGGCCGTCGGCAGCGCCCGCGTCGCGCTCCGCGATGCCGGGACCCTGCTGACCGAATCGCCGCTGCCCGATCCGATGCTGGCCCTGGAGGTCGACGAGGCGATGGCGGAGGCGCTGTCGCTGGCCGGTGACTACGAGGCGCTGGCGCCGCTGGCCGCCGACCTGCTGGTCCGGCTGGCCGGCGCCGGGGTCGATCCGCGGCGGCAGGCGCTGGTCAGGCTGCGAACGGCGGCTACCCGGCCCGAGGATCACCCGGAGGCGGCAGCTGCTCACCTGTCCGCGGCGGCCGCAATCGCTGCCGCGGTGTCCGACGCCGAGCTGGCCAGCAGGATCGATGCCGTGGCCGCCCGCACCGCGCTGGCCGCCGGGGAGATGGACCGCGCCGACGTGCTGGCGCACCGGTCGCTGGCAGCCGCGCAGCAGGCAGGGATGGCGGGCTGGGCGGCCGAGGTGGCGCTGGAGTCGCTGGAGGTGATCGGCCGCAGGGAGCGCGCCCGCGACCTGCCCGCGGCACGCGCCGCGTTTGAGCGCGCCTACCAGCTGGCGATCGAGAGCGGGGAACGCGGCGTCCGTAGCATCAGGGCGCTCCATGAGCTGGCCACGATCGACATGCTGGAGGACGGGTCGGCCGGGCGGCTCTCCGGGGTCAGGGAGCTGGCGCACCAGGCCGGCGCCATCTCGACCGCCGTGATAGCCGAACTTCAGCTGGCAAACCTGTGGAGCCTCGGAACCGACCTGGACCGGGCCCTGGAGGCCGCGCGCCAGTGCCAGCGGTCCGCCGCGCAGATCGGCTCAACCAAGATTGCGGCCATGGCGATATCGCTGCAGGCCAACGTCGCCGCGATCCGGGCCGACCGCAGGCATGCCGAGGCCGGGGCCAGGCAGGCCGAGGACACCTTCCCCGGAGAGCCGGAGATCCTGGTCGCGACCTGGGGCCAGACGCGGGTGCTGGCCGCGCTGTTCCGTGACGATCTCGCCCAGGCCCAGAAGGCCACCGCCATCGCCGCCGCCCACGCCAGGCGGGCCATGGCCGCTCCGCACCGAGCTCACGGCTTCTACTCCCCGCTCCAGGCACCGCTGGTGGCGCCGCGCCGGGCGCTGGCACTGCACGCGCTGCTGCAGGCCATCCCCGAGTGCGGCAGCCGGGCCCCGATCGAGTACGCCAGGCGGCTGGGCGTGGCGGCCAGCTGGAACGCCGGCTGCCTGGCCTACGCCGAGGCGGTGATGGAGGGCAGGGCAGGGCACGCCGAGCGAGCGGCAGCGCTAGCCAGGGAGGGTGCGGGGCACTTCGCCCCGTTCGCCCCGTGGTGGAATCACCTCGTCCGGCGGCTGGTCGCGCCGTGCGCGCTGCAGGACGGCTGGGGCGAGCCGATCACCTGGATGCGCGAGGCGGCCGTGGAGTTCGAGGCAACATCGCACGACCAGCTGGCCGCGGCCTGCCGCGGCATCTTGCGCGGGGCCGGCCAGCGCGTGCCGAGGTCGGGACGCGGCAGCGCCGCCGTTCCCGCGCAGATGCGCAAGCTCGGCATCACCAGCCGCGAGATGGATGTCTACCTGCTGGTCGCGCTCGGCCTGTCGAACGCGGAGATAGCCGCGAAGCTGTATATATCTCCCAAGACGGTCGAGACTCACGTGGCCAGTCTCGCTGCCAAGACCGGGCAGAACGGCAGGCGGCAGCTTGCCGTGCACGCCGCCCGCTTCGCCGGCGGCTAGCGGACCGGGAGTGCCGCAGGGCCGGGACGCCGGCTTAGCGGTGGCCCGGCCGGGTCGCCGACTCGACGATCGTCTGCAGCGCGCGGCTGTGCGCGCCGCGCCAGTACACCCGGCCGCAGCCTCCGCACCGGGAGAAGTCCTGGTAGGTGCGCCGGGTGCCGGGCAGCAGCAGCGGGGCGACGTCAGGCTTGCCCGCCGGGGACAGCAGCCCGTTGCAGGCCATGCACCTGGTCCACGGGTCCAGCGGCGGCCCGAACCGGTCGAGCACGTCGGCCAGCTGGCCGTCGGGCCTGGCGCCGCGCACGTAGGCGCCGAGCCACAGCCTGCGGCGGCGCAGCAGCCCGCGGTCCTGGGTCAGCAGGACCCGGTGCTCGGCGTTCGCCTGGTCGATGAGCGCATCGTCATCGCAGTCGTTGGCGTACGCGGTATCCAGGCCAAGCAGGCGAAGCCGCCTGGCGAGCGTCCCCAGGTGCACGTCCAGGACGAACCGTGCCGACGGCAGCCGCTGCGGCCGGCGGACCGGGTACACCTCCAGGACGTCCCCGGCACGCGGCCGGTAGCCGGCCGGCACCGGACCGCCAGCCGTGACCAGGCTGCCCACCTCGGTCAGCGGCACGCCCAGTGACTCGACCACGTGGCCGAGCGAGGACACTCCGTCGCAGCGCACCGTGACGCGGCCGGACCGCTCGGCGGGCCGCAGGAACAGGCGTAGCTCCGGCGCTAGGAGAACCTGAGCCGACGTTTCGTCCATCTGTCCAGCATGCCGGTCCCCGGCCACGGCGGTGCTGCTGCCCGGCTGGCAGGCTGCCTGCCACGGCGTAGGGTCGGGTTATGGCGCTCGCAGGCAAGAAGGTTCTGTTGCTGGCCGCGGACGACTTCGAGGACATGGAACTGCTCTACCCGCAGTTCCGGCTGGCCGAGGAAGACGTCGCCGTCACCGTCGCCGGGCTTGACACCCAGCCGGTCAGGGGCAAGAAGGGCCATGGGCCGGTCGCCGTCGACACCACGGTCGACCAGGTCGCTGCCGGTGACTTCGACGCCCTGGTGATCCCTGGCGGCTACGCGCCCGACAAGCTGCGCCGCTCGGCGGCGGTGCTCGATCTGGTCCGTGCCTTCGACACCGCCGGGAAGCCGGTTGCCTTCATCTGCCATGCAGGCTGGGTGCCGATCTCGGCGGGCATCCTGGCCGGCCGCCGTGCGACGAGCGTCGGCGCCATCAGGGACGACATGGTCAACGCCGGGACGGACTGGGTGGACCAGGCCACAGTAGTTGACGGTAACCTCATATCCGCCAGGACTCCCGCCGACCTCGGCCCGTGGATGAAAGCCCTCCTGGCGGCGCTGGAGAAGGCAGGCAGCTAGCGAAGCTCGCCGCCGGCCACCAGAAGCCCAGGCATGGAGGGTGCAATCTGCTGGCTGGGGAATACCGGGGAAAGGGCAGCTCACGGCCGCGGCCGGGAAAGGCGGGTGAACCATGCACACAGCGGGCACGCCGGGCGGTTCGGCTAGCAGGCGCACGCTAGTCGGAGTGCTCGTGATCATCGGAGTGCTGGCGGTGATCGCCGGCATCCTCTACCTCGCCGGCGCGGCGAACTCCCTGCACTTCATGACGGGAAGGGTGCACAAGGGAACTCACGACATCCGCGCCGCCGTGTCGCTGGTGGTCGGTGTCGCGTGCCTGGCCGGCGCGTGGGTCATGGCCAAGGGCAGCGGCAGGGCAAGCGGTCCCGCCTAGCGCCCGAGATACTCCTCAGCCAGCCCGGCCGGGGCGCACGCTAGCCAGCCATCGGTGATCGCGTCTTTCAGGTCTGCTCCGGAGGCTGCGCGCAGCTGGATCAGCACCGCCGCGTAGCCGTCGAAGTGCTGGATCGTGAAGAAGCCGGGCAGGCCACGGGCAAGCACGGCCTCCTTCTCGACCAGGTCCTCGACGCGGACCGCGAGAATGGGCCCGTCCGGCGGTGCCTGCTCGCCGAAGCGCCTGATGTCGGCCTTGCTGAACGGCCGGTCCCAGGCGAAAGCCTTGCCGGCCACAAACCACGTCCGGTTGCCGTGGCGCTCGTGCTCGGTTACCTCGGGCAGTTCGCCGGCGATAGCCGCCGCGTCGTCCAGAGTCGGCACGACCACACGCTACCGCGCGAGCCCGGCGGCTACCCTGCAGGCGTGGAGCGCTGGTCCAGCGATGTGAGCCTCGACGCCGGGCTGGTGTCGGAGCTCGTCGCCGCCCAGTTCGGCGCGCTGGCCGGCACCCCGGTACGCAGCTTCGGGTCGGGCTGGGATCACGACCTGTTCTCGGTCGGGCCAGAGTGGATCTTCCGGTTCCCCAAGCGCGCCGACCGGGTGCCGTGGCTGCTGCGTGAGATCGAGATCCTCTCCGTAGCCGGCAGCCGCCTGGGCTCGCTGGTACCCCGGTTCGAGCTCATCGGCGCGCCATCCGGCCGGTTCCGCTACCCGTTCGTCGGCTACCGGCGGCTGCCGGGCATCGGCGCCGACCAGGTTCCCGCATCCGGCCCGGCTGGCCTGGCTGCCCTGGCAGCCGACGTCGGGCGGCTGCTGACCGCGCTGCACCGCATCGACCCTGGCCTGATGCCGCCGGCGCCCGCGGCCTCCGACCGCGGCTCCTGGTCGGCGCAAGTGCGGGCCGATCTCGCGGCAGCGGCCGATGCCGTCAGGCCGCTGCTGCGACCGGACGTCCGGGCCAGGGCGGAGCCGTACCTGGCCGGAGAAGTGCCCGAGCCGCCTGCGGCCGGACCGCAGCGGTTCCTGCACAACGATCTCGGCCCCGAGCACCTGCTGGTCGATCCGCTCACCGGCAGGCTCACCGGAGTCATCGACTTCACCGACGCCATGGTGGGCGAGGCGGTCCACGACTTCGCCGGGCTTATCGGGATCGGCGGCTATGACTTCATCCGCCGGGTCACCGACTGCTATGACCTGGCGCTGGCCGAGAGTTTCTGGGCCAAGCTGGAGTGGCTGTGCCGCACGCTCACGCTGACCTGGCTCGCCGAGGCCGCGGCGGGCGACGCGGCCGCTATCCCCATGCACCAGTCCTGGGTCGTGCTCGCCTTCGACGCCCCGTTCAGCGCTGACTCAGGCTGACGTCAGCCGGCCCGGGGGTCGCGGAGCTTGCGGCGCTGCAGCTTGCCGGTGGGAGTCCTCGGCAGCTGCGCGACGAACTCGACCGACCTCGGGCACTTGAAGGAGGCCAGCTGCGAGCGGCAGTGCTCGATCAGGTCCGCGGCTAGCTGGGGCGATCCCGTTACGGCATGAGAAAGCTGCACGACGGCGAGCACCGACTGGCCCATCTCGGCGTCCGGCACGCCGATTACCGCGACGTCGGCCACGGCCGGGTGCATGATGAGGGCCTGCTCGATCTCGGCCGGGTAGATGTTGACCCCGCCGGAGATGATCAGGTCCGTGCGCCGGTCCGACAGGTACAGGTAACCGTCGGCGTCCAGGTGGCCGACGTCGCCGAGAGTTGACCAGCCCCGCTCGTGCCGGGAGCTTGCCGTTTTGACGGGATCGTTGTGGTACTCGAACGGCGCGCCGTCGAAGTAGATGATCCCGTCCTCGCCGGGCGGCAGTTCGCTGCCGTCCTCGGCCACGATGTGCACGCTCGCGGCCAACGCCCGGCCCACGGTGCCCGGACGGGCCAGCCAGCCCGGCGAGTCGATAACCGTCATCCCGTTGCCCTCGCTGCCGGCGTAGTACTCCCACAGGATCGGGCCGAGCCACTCGATCATCTGCCGCTTGACGTCGACCGGGCACGGGGCGGCCGCGTGCACGATGGTCTGCAGACTCGAGATGTCGAATGCGCGGCGCTGCTCCTGCGGCAGTTTCAGCAGCCGGACGAAGTGCGTCGGCACGAACTGCACCGCCGTCACCTTGTGCCGCTCGATCGCACGCAGGCACTCGACCGGGTCGAACCGCTCCATCAGCACGACGGTGCCGCCGAGCCGCAGCGTGCCCATCGAGAAGCCGAGCGGCGCCGCGTGGTACAGCGGCGCCGGGCACAGGTACACGGTGTCACTGCCGAACCCGAACACACCCGCCAGCAGCGGCTCCAGGCCCACCCCGGCGCCGAATGGCGGGAACGTCCAGCTCCGCAGGATCCCCTTCGGCCTGCCGGTCGTGCCCGAGGAGTAGTAGAAGTACATGCCCTCGACCTCGTCCGGCAGCGGCCCGGCGGACAGCCCCGCTATGGCATCGTGGTAGCTGAGCAGCCCGGCACCATCGCCGCCGACCGCGAACGTCGTGAGGCCAGGCACCTGCGCGGCGATCTGCGCTGCCAGCTGAGCGGTCTCCGGCGAGGCGAAGAGCACGGTGGCACCACAGTCCCTGACGATGTACCCGGCCTCGTCGGCGTTCAGGTGCCAGTTCACCGGCGTCCAGTAGGTGCCGCGGCGCTGGCAGCCCCAGCCGATCTCGAAGTACTCGGGCCTGTTGGCCATCAGCACGGCGACGTGGTCGCCAGGGCCGACGCCGAGACCGGCCAGCAGCCGCGACACCTGGCGGCTGCGGGCGTCGAGCTCGGCGAAGGTCACCCGCACGCGGCCGTCGGCCGTTACGACCGCGGCCTTCTCCGGCGCCTGCGCGGCGAGCTCCGACAGGTGCATGCGGCCGCCCGGCCGGGTTCCTAGAGCAGCTCGAGGATCGTCGCGTTGGCCTGGCCGCCGCCCTCGCACATGGTCTGGAGGCCGTACCTGGTGCCGGTCTCGCGCATGTGATGCACGAGCGTGGTCATGATCCGGGCGCCGCTGCCGCCGAGCGGGTGACCGATGGCGATGGCGCCGCCGTTCGGGTTCAGCCGCGCCGGGTCCGCGCCGGTCTCGGCCAGCCAGGCGAGCGGCACAGGGGCGAACGCCTCGTTGACCTCGAAGGCGCCAATGTCGTCGATCTTCAGCCCGCTGCGCTTGAGCGCCATCGCGGTCGCCGGGATCGGGCCAGTCAGCATGATGATCGGGTCATCGCCGGTCACGACGGCGGTGTGGATCCTGGCGACAGGCGTCAGGCCCAGCTCGGCGGCCTTCTCGCTGGTCATGATCAGCAGCGCGGCCGCACCGTCGGAGATCTGCGAGCTGTTGCCCGCCGTGATGACGCCGTCCGGGCGGAACGCGGGCTTCAGCTCGGCAAGCTTTTCCAGCGTGCTGCCCCGGCGGACGCCCTCGTCGGCCTCGACCTTCGTGCCGTCAGGGGTCGTGACCGCGGCAATCTGGCCGGCGAAACGCCCCTCGTCCTGCGCTGCGGCGGCCTTGGCGTGGGACTGCAGGCTGAACTCGTCGACCTGAGTGCGGCTGAAGCCCCACCGGTCGACGATCATCTCGGCGCCGATCCCCTGGTTGGGGAACACGCCGTTGTAGCGGGCGTTGAAGCCGTCGCTCAGCGGCGAGCCATGCGCGCCGGCGGCGAAGGAGGAGCCCATCGGCACCCGGCTCATGGACTCCACTCCCCCGGCGACGCAGACGTCGTAGTGGCCGGCGATCACGCTCGCGGCGGCGAAGCTGACCGCCTGCTGAGAGGAACCGCACTGGCGGTCGACTGTGGTACCGGGCACCGTCTCCGGCCAGCCTGCCCCGACTACCGCGGTGCGCGCGATATCGAAGGTCTGCTCGCCGACCTGGCTGACGCAGCCCCAGATGACGTCCTCGACGATTGCCGGGTCGATGCCGCTGCGCTCGGCCAGCGCGGCCAGCACGTGCGAGGACAGGTCACCAGGGTGCACCCCGGCGAGGCCTCCGTTCCGCTTGCCGACCGGCGTCCTGACTGCCTCGACGATGACTGCGTCCCGCATGAGCGACCCTCCAGGTCTCCGCCCGCCGGCCGTCCGGGCAGGCCGTTTACGTCTCTAAGGCTAGTTAACTGCAGTCACGACACGCTAGCCCGCGCCGGGTGTGACGCAGGTCTCACCCCGCGCCGAGTGCGCCTGGCCCCAGTGCAATTTGGTCAACGCCGGCGTGGCGGCATTGCTTCCGCGCGGCGGTGTCAGCCCCGGCCGGGACGCCGGTGCCTGGCCTCAGCGTCCTCGTCGGCGTCCTCCGGCATTTCGGTGAAGTACTCCGCAACCGAGCCGGCGACAGTGCCCTGGTCCTCCTGGTCCGCCAGCGGGTCGAAGAAGTCAAACAACTGCTCTTGCGTACCTGCCTGCGAGGAAGCCGCGTCGTCGGCGTAGTGCTGGGCCTGCAGGACCGCCGCCAGCGCCGCTGTGCGCTGGTGCCAGGGGACCGACCTCATCGCGCCCTTGACGGCGAACAGCAGTGCCGGGGTCAGCAGCCGGTCCAGATGGGCCGTCGCGTAGCGGAAGAAGACCTCGGAGTGGTGATCGGACTTCTCCGCGATATGCCCGGCGAGCAGTCCCACGCAGCCGTCGGCCATCCGCACGGCTGACCGCCTGGCCCAGGGGAAATAGGGCCGGCGCTGCAGCGAGCCATCCGGCCCGACATGCCGCATGAGGGCGAAGGCATACGGACGCGCGAAAAGGTGCGAAAGTGGCACATAGTAGGCGTGGTAGAGCCTGGCCGCGGCAGCCAGGCCGTACTCCCGCTCCAGCCACAAGGCAAGATCCCTGATGTCTAGGTCAGGACCGACCTGGCCGAGAGCCTCCACCGCGCCGTCGATCGCGGCTATCGAGCCGAGGGAGCCGTCGCTGAGGTAGGAGATGCCCCGGCCAGATGAGCGGTAGCTCGGCGCCGACATGTTCGCGATCGGGTCCCCGGAGTACACGCAGTACAGCCCGACGATGCACGTCTCCAGCGCGGCACGGGCCAGCAGCGCCGCGTCATCGCCGCGCCGCTCGCTGACCGCATTGCGAGTGAGTTCCTGCAGCCAGATCTGCCGGAGCAGGGCCAGTTGCGCCGCGTCCATGCCGGTCGCCGCGTCGCCGGGCCAGCGCTGGCAGGTGACAAGCCGGAACGCCTTGCGCCGGGTAGCCCAGCGGCGGCGCATGTCCGGATAAGGCAGTACACCACGCAGCAACTGCCGGGAGCCTGCGAGCACAGCGTTCACACCGTCCAGGATGCACGGCCGTCGCGACAAGTCGCTACATCGGCCTGCGTGTCACAGCCTGCCATGGCAGTGCTGCCGGCAGCGGCAGAACCATCGGAGCGCCCGCACGTCAGCGAAGCGACAAGGTAGAAGACGCCGAACGGGTCGTCTCGGTACCGTACCAGCGCGGCAGCGCGGCGGCCGTCCGGCTCCCCAGCCAGCCTGTGCCCGTCCCCGGCAAGGCCGTCCCCGGCCAGCCCGTCCCCGGCCAGCCCGTCCCCGGCCAGCACAGCGCCGGCCAGCACCTGCCACGCCGGGCGGCCGGTGGCCATCAGGTCGCGGGCCAGGACCGCGTCGAGCGCCAGCAGCGCACGCAGGTCACCGCCGGTGATGGCACGCTCGACCTCGGCGTCGAAGGGGACGCTGCGCTCGTCCAGGTAGCCGGGGGCGCGCAGGGTCCGGCGTGCGCTGCCGTCGGCCATTACCAGCAGCGCCGCCCGCTCATCGGCGCCAGCCAGGCGCGCGCCGAGCGCGGCGCAGTCGGCCGCCTCATCGTCCTGCGTGACCGACCGCAGCAGCCGCCGGCCTGCGTACCCGACCTGGTCAAGCAGCATGCCGCCGAGCCCGAGCGGGACAGGAAGCCTGCTGGCCGCCGCCGCGGCGACGGGCTCCGCGCTCCGCGCCGGCCTGCGCAGGGCCGGCGCGAACGCAGCCAGGTCAAGCGCCCCGTCGGCCGGCCAGTCGCGCGCCTGCGCTGCCACGCCGACGATGGCGACCACGGCGGGCTCGGCGGCCAGCAGGAACGCAGCCGCGTCCAGGCAGGCCTGGCGAAGCTCGGGGACTACCGGGTCCGCGCCGGTGAGCTCGCGGGCGAGCAGCGGCGCGGCCGGGCAGAGGGCGGCGGCTACGAGCATCGGCTACGCCAGGCCCCGCACTGCGCGGGCCGGCGCGCGGTCGCCCCTGATCGACGCGACCATGTCGGTCACCTGCCGCGACTCGCGCACCTGGTGCACCCGGAAGATGCGCGCCCCGTGCCAGGCGCACACGGCCGTCGCGGCGAGCGTGCCCGCCAGCCGCTCCTCGGGCGGCAGGCCGAGCGTCTCCCCGACGAAGTCCTTGTTGGACAGCGAGACGAGGACAGGCCAGCCGGTCGCCGTCATCTCGGCCAGCCGCCTGGTCACCTCCAGCGAGTGCCAGGTGTTCTTGCCGAAGTCGTGGGCGGGATCGATCACGACCCGGTCCGGGTCGACCCCCGCCCGCACCGCGGCCTGCGCCAGCCGGAGCGTGGTGGCGAGCACGTCGGCCACGACGTCGGCGTAGGCAACCCGGAACGGCCGCGTCCGCGGCTGCTGGCGTCCGGCGTGCGCGCATACCAGGCCGGCCCCGAACTCGGCTGCGACCTCGGCGAGCTTGCCGTCGACCCCGCCCCAGCTGTCGTTGATGAGATCGGCTCCCGCCGCGCATGCGGCGCGCCCCGCCTCATGCCGCCAGGTGTCCACGCTGATGATCACGTCCGGGTGCGCGGCCCGCACAGCGGCGATGAATCCCGCGGTCCGGCGGATCTCCTCCGCCGCGTCCACGCTGGCGCCGGGCGCGGCCGGCACGCCGCCCACGTCGATGATGTCGGCGCCCTCGGCGACCAGCTGGTGCACGCGCTGCATCGCGGCGGACTCGTCCCAGGTGACGCCCGGACGGTAGAACGAGTCAGGCGTCCGGTTCACGATGCCCATGATGAGTGCCCGTCCGGGCGGAAACGAGTGGCGTCCGAGCCGCAGCACGCCCTGGGCGCGGGTGGTCGCCTCGACGCCGGTCATGCCCGACGTCCTGTGGCCGGCGTGTCCCGCAGGCTGGCCGCGGGCGGCCGCTCAGCGACCGGGACGGCCCTGGCAACCGGATGCGCGCGGCCGTCTTCCCTGATGAACTGCCGCAGCTCGGCGGCGCCGGGCGGCTCGCCTGCCGGGCGCCGGCGCTCGGCTACCACCAGCAGCTCGGCGGCCATCAGGGCCAGGTCATGGTTGGCCTGGTGCCGGTGCGCCCGGCTGCCGAGGTCGACCTGGGCGACGGCGTCCAGGCCGTGCCGGGAGGCGGTATCCATCAGCGTGGCGAGCTCGACGCCGTAGCCAACGGGGATGTGCAGCGACTCCATCAGGCTGCGCCGCGCCGCCCATTCGCCCGCGAGCGGCTGCACCACGCCGGCCAGCTCCGGCCACCACAGGCTGATCAGCGGCCGGGCCACCAGCTCGGTGACCCTGCCGCCCTCGGTCGAGGTCGAGCCGTCAGACTGCGTCCAGACCCTGGTGTAGAAGCCCTTGACCAGCTGGATCTGCTCGTCGGCAAGCAGCGGGCCGAGCAGCCCGGTCACGAAGTGCGGCCCCCAGCTCGTCAGGTCGGCATCCACGAACACCAGCAGGTCGCCGGTCGTCACGTGCAGGGACTTCCACAGCGCCTCGCCCTTGCCGGGGAAGCTGCCCGCGGCCGGGAGCACATCGCTGGCCCGGTACACCTTGGCGCCGGCCTCGGCGGCGACGGCCCCGGTCGCGTCGGTGGAGTCGGAGTCAATGACCACTAGCTCGTCGACCAGCTGCATGCGGGTCACGAGCGACCGCTCGATCGCGGCGACGACGCCCGCCACCGTGCGCTCCTCGTTTCGCGCCGGAATGACCACGCTCACCGTGGCCCCGAGACGGCGCTTTGCGGCCAGCAGCTCGGGTGCTGCCCAGTCCTGCCAGCGCGAGGTACGGCGGGCGAACCAGGCATCGCGAGCGTTCATGACCTGGCCAGCCTAGGGCATCCGGGCGGGCGGTTCCGGCGGCCGGGTGCGGGGCCGGCCCGGCATGCGGCTACCGGACCGATCGGACCGGCATGACGGCTAGCGCCCCGGCGAGGCCGCAGCAGCCGCCCGCGATGAACAGGACCCGGTACCCGCCCAGGTGGCCGATGATCAGCGCGGCGAACAGCGGCGCCAGGACCTGGGGCCCGGCGTTGGCGATATTCAGCACCCCGAGGTCCCGCGCGGCGTCCTGCGTCCGCGGCAGCACCAGGGTGACCAGCGCGGCGTCCACGGACAGGTAGGTGCCGAACGCGACGCCCGCGAACGCCGCGAAGATCTCCATGGTGGCGAACCGCGGCGACAGGACAGGCAGGATGCAGCCCGCGCCGGCCACCGCCGACGAAGCGAACACGAAAGGCTTGCGCCGGTCCAGCCGGTCCGACAGCGGCCCGGCGATCGCGGCTGCGAGCAGGGCGCCGACTGCGCTGATGGCGGCGAGCACGGTCACGCCGCCCGCGGGCCGCAGGCCCGCGGGCAGCCGGATGTAGTCGGTCAGGACGTACAGCTCGTAGCCGACGACCAGGAAGTAGCCGAGTATCGAGGCGAACCGGGAGGCGAATACCAGCGCGAAGTCGCGGTGCCGGAGCGCGGACCCGAAGTCCGCGACCCGGCCGCGCAGGGTGCGGGGATCCGCACGCGGCCTGGCCTGCCCTGGCGCGCGGGTGGCGGGCGGATCGGCGGTCGCGGCCACGAAGTACAGCGCCGTGACCAGCAGCAGCGCGCCGAGCAGCAGGTACCCGGCGGCCAGGTGCGTGGTGAACAGGCTCGCCAGCCCGACGCCGGCGACGCCGCCGAGCACAGCGGCCACGCCGGTAACGGCCGAGGCGGTGCCGCGGCGCGCAGCGGGCACCCGGTCCGGGATGACGGCGGTCAGCGGCGCCTGGTAGAGGTTCGCGGCCGCCTGGCCGAGGCACCACGCCACCAGGATCAGCAGTACCGACCTGGCCTGCCCGAGAGCGGCGAGCATGATGATGATCCCGGCAGGGGCGCACGCCAGCCACGGCGCGCGGCGGCCGAACCTGGACCTGGTGCGGTCCGACAGCGCGCCGCCAACGGGGTTGAAGACCAGCGCGAAAGCCGCGCTGACGCCCGCTACCACGCCGAGCGCGGCGACCTTATGCGCCCTGTCGATGTCCTCGACCTGCTGCGGCAGCAGCACGGTCCCGACCCCCGCGTACAGCGCGGACAGCGCGCCGTTGGCAATGCCGAGGCTGGCCAGCAGCCGGCCGAACCCGGCCCGCCGGCTCACCTTGAAGGCGGCGGCCGTCCCGGACAGGTCGGTGCCCGTCATCTGCGCGTTCTCGAGGTGTACCGAGCGGACGTCAGCTGATCGCGATCACGGTGGTCAGGCGCACGTCTGCCAGGCTGTGCGCCGCCTCCAGGACGTACTCGCCTGGAATGGTGGCCCAGCCGCCGTCCCAGACCTGCCACGCCCGGTCTGGCAGCTCGATGGTGACGGTGGCGGCCTCGCCGGGACCCGCGGTCAGGCCGGCGAACCCGGCCAGCCAGCGCGACGGCCGGCTGGCGTCGGGCGTACGCGGCCCGGCATAGACCTGCACCACCTCGCGGCCGGTCCTGGTGCCCACGTTGCGCACCGTCACGCTGACCCGGCGGTCGTCGACGCTGAGGTCCTCGTACTCCCAGCTGGTGTAGCCAAGACCGTGCCCGAACGGGTACCGCGGCGCGACGTCCGCGCGCTGGAAGGCCCGGTAGCCGATGAAGACGCCCTCGTCGTAGGCCAGCACGCCGCCGGTCGGAGTGGTGGACAGCACCGGGCAGTCCGCCTCGGCGACCGGCCAGGTGGTCGGCAGCCGCCCGCCTGGCTCGGCAGCGCCGAGCAGCACGTCGGCGAGCGCGTGCCCGGCCTCCTGGCCGGGGAACCAGGCAAGGAGCACGGCGGCCACGTCGTCTGCCCACGGCAGCTCCACCGGCGAGCCCGCGTTCACGACGACGATGGTCCGCGGGTTGACCGCCGCGACCCGGCGCACCAGCTCGTCCTGCCTGCCCGGCAGCGCGAGCGTGGTCCGGTCGAAGCCCTCCGACTCGACCTCCTCGGTCGTGCCGACGACGACGATCGCGGCGTCGGCATCGCGGGCAGCCTGCACCGCCTCGGCGAGCAGCTCGTCCGGGGTGGCAGTCGGCGCGCCGTACCCGAGCGCGAAGGCCACGACCGCAAGCTCGGGCCTCAGGCTGACCTGCTGGGTGAGACGGACCTCCAGGCTCTCCCCCGCGGAAAGATCCACGGTGACGCGGTGCTCGGGCGGCGACAGGAAAACCACGGCCAGGTCGTCGGAGTCCGGCTGCAGCTGGCCCTCGAACAGCGTGGCATCGCCGCCGGCCAGCGAGAACCGGCCAACGCCGCGGATGCCGAGCTGATGCTCGCCGCTCACCTCTGCTGTCAGCGTCCCCGCGATCTCGACGGAGGCGATCGCCTCGGCGTCGACGCCGGCCGGCATCTCCATCCACCGGCCGCGGCCGGTGGCCAGCTCGGTCTGGTACAGGGTCGCGCCGGTGCCGTCCCTGAATGTCGCGCGCAGGCCCTTCCACTGCGGGGCCTTGGCGGGGACGAGCGCGCCGGTCCGGGGGTCAGCGCCGAACGCATACCTGACCTGCACCGACTCCGGCAGCGCGTCCGACAGCCCCTGCAAGGGCGAGATGACGTGCTCCGGGTAGACCGTGGCGCTTCCGCCGCCGAGCACCCGGGCGTCCCTGGCCAGCGCGCCGATGACGGCGACTGAGCGCAGTCTGGTCGCCTCCAGCGGCAGCACGTTGCCCGGGTTGGCGGCGAGGACGAACGAGCGCGCCGCTATCTCGCGCGCGAGCGCGTCGCCGTCGATCGCGGCGGGACGGCTGGCGGGCGGCACCGACGGCGGTGCACCGTCAAGAGCGCCGACGCGCGCCGCCAGCCTCAGGACGCGGCGCACATGCTCGTCGACGACCTCGGGCGGGACCGATCCCTCACCGACCGCGGCGACCAGCTTGGCGCCCCACGGGCTTCCGGCCGCGGGCATCGCGATGTCCAGGCCTCCGTTGGCGTCCGCAACGGTGTCGCGCGCCGCGAACCAGTCGGACACGATCGCGCCGGTGAACTGCCACTCCCCCTTGAGCACGCCGAGTTGCAGGTCGGCGTTGGCTGTCATGGTCACGCCGTTGACGCTGTTGTAGGCCGCCATCACGCCCCATGCGCCGGCCCGGCGGACGATCATCTCGAACGGAGCCAGGTACAGCTCTCGCAGCGCCCGCTCGCTGACCTGCACGCTGACTGTGAAGCGCTCGGTCTCGAAGTCGTTGGCGACGAAATGCTTGACCGTGGTCGCCACGCCCTGCTCCTGCACGCCGGTCACGTAGCCAGTCCCGATCTCGCCGGTAAGCAGCGGGTCCTCGGAGTAGCACTCGAAGTGCCTGCCGCCGCGCGGGCTGCGGTGCAGGTTCACTGTCGGCGCGAGCAGCACGTGCACGCCCTTGCGCAGTGCCTCCTGCCCGAGCAGCCGGCCGGCGCGCATGGCGAGACCGGGATCCCAGGTCGCGGCCAGCGCCGTGGGACTGGGCAGCGCGATGGACGGGTCGCTGGCGCTCCACGTGGTGCCGCGAACGCCGACCGGACCGTCGGACATAACGACGGAAGCCAGCCCGATGCCAGGCACCGCGGGCAGCGACCACACGTCCTGGCCGGACAGGATCGCGACCTTCGCCTCCAGGTCCAGCTTCGCCAGCGCCGCCTCGACCGCTGCCTCCTGGGCGGCGTTGAGCTCCGACATGGTCGCCTCCTGTCCGGGTCCGCCCCACCAGCATGAACCAGTTATGGCCTACCCGGTAGTAACTGCCACCGGATGCGGCAATACGTCGCAACGCAGGCCCGCGAGGGCGCCGGCGTTCGGATCGGCTCGCTGCGGCCCGGCGGGCCGCAGCAGCAGCCCGGTGATGCCACGCCAGAATGCAGGTGTAGTGCTGCCCGCCGGCCGCGGCGTTTCCGAAAAAATGTCACCTCATGCCGTGCGGCAGCTCGCGATGTCCTTCGGGGAGGCTCAGATGGAGCGCCTGCCGGTGCTGTACGTGGTCGCTTCCGGCGCACCGCCCGCCCGCGCGCTGGCGGGCCTGGCAGCCGAGCTGGGCCGCGCGTGGACCGTCTGCGTGATTGCAACGCCCGAGGGCACGCGGTTCCTCGACGTAGCCGAGATCACCAGGCTGACCGGCTATCCCGTGCGCACCAGCTTCAAGGATCCGGACGCGCCGGACGTCCTGCCGCCGCCGAGTGCGTTCGCCGCCGTACCCGCGACCTTCAACACCATCAACAAGTGGGCAGCCGGGATCAGCGACACCCTTGCGCTCGGGCTGCTGAACGAGGCCATCGGCCTGCGCCTGCCGATCGTCACGGTGCCGTGGCCGAACGCGGCCCTGGCCCGCCACCCGGCGTTCGGCCGCAGCATCTCGACGCTCCGCGAGTGCGGGATCACCGTCATCCTCGACCCTGCTCAGCTGCCCGACGATGACGCGCCGAGCCAGGCTGAGTTCCCGTGGGAGCCACTGCGGGCGCAGATCGCGCGCATGCGCGCGAGCGTCGCTGGCGGCAGGGCACGGTGCTGACACTCGCTGCCGCGATCGGCCTCGGCAGAGAACGCGGAGGCAGCTGCTGCGCCGGTATGCTGTTTGTTAGGACCATCTGTCCATGGTCAGCAGGTGGTGCCGACGGAGGCCGGGATGCACATTGGGTCGGTACTGCTTGTCATTTGGCTGGTCATCGGCGCCTTCGCCGCGGGGCAGCGCGGCTATTACAGCGGACCTGTCGGCAGCTGCACCAAGGCGGGCACGATCGCGGTCACGATCCTCGCCGGTCCGCTCAACTACGCGGGCGTGAACCCGAAGGTCGACTGCACGCTGCCCAAGCCCAGCAAGTAACGGGTCGCACGCAAATCGGAGGCGGCCATGAAGTTAGGCGTGTGCGCGTTCGTGACCGACCGCGGCCTCGGGATCTGCGAACTGGCTCGCCGGGTCGAGGACGCAGGCCTTGAGTCACTGCTGGTTGTCCAGAACACCCATGTTCCGGTGAGCGGCGCCGCTCTGCTGGACGAGGAACTTCACAAGCGGGACCACCACCTCCTGGATCCGTTCGCGGCGCTCAGTGCCGCCGCCGCGGTCACGACCCGGATCAGGCTGGGAACCGGTATCTGCGTCGTCCCTATCTACGATCCGATCATCCTGGCTATGCAGGTCTGCACGCTTGACCACCTGTCATCGGGACGGTTCCTGTTCGGGATAGGCCTCGGGCACGACGACACGGTGGATAACCATGGCGTCAGTGCAGGACAGCGCGCGGATGTCGGGCGCGAGAAGGTGCTGGCCATGAAGGCCCTGTGGGCCGCCGGGGATGCGGAATTTCACGGCAGGTCAGTCGACTTCGCGCCCGTCCTGACCGGACTGAGGCCGCTGCAGGAGCCGCACCCGCCGATCCTGATCGGCCGCCAGGGCAGAAGGGGAATCGCAGATACCGTCGACTACGGAGACGGGTGGATGCCGATCGTGTACCCGGAACTGGACCTGGGCGGGCAGGTGGACGAGCTCAGGCTGCGCTGCCAGGCTGCGGGCCGGCCCGCCGCGCCGGTGACGGCGGCCCTGCCGGAACTCGACGAGCAGTTGCTGGAACGGTGCGCTGGCCTCGGGGTCGATCGGAGCGTTGTCGTCGTTCACGCCGAAGACGAAGATGGCTTCCCGGCTTTCCTGAAGCGCTACTCGGCACTGGCCGACCGCTTCGGGTGAGCGCAGTGAGCCCGCCAGGTGCTGGCCTGCGCGCAGGGTTGCCAGCCGGCTGAGGCGGCCGCGCGTCAGCGGTTCCTGATGACCTTCCTGCGGTAGGCGATGCACCCCGCCCCGGCCAGGATCGCCACCACGCCGATCTCGACCAGCCAGGCGTGCTGGAATCCGGCTGTGCCGCCGCCGCCGGTAGCCGGGGCGACGGCAGGGATCGAGGTGGCCGACGGCGCTGGCGTCGGGCTGGCCGAGGGGCTGGCGCTTGGTGTTGCGCTCGGGCTGGCCGAGGCGCTCGTGCTTGGCGTCGCGGTCGGGCTAGCGGAGGCGCTGCTGCTCGGCGTTGCCGTCGAGCTGGCCGAGACTGATGCCGTGGCTGCCGGCGACAGCCTCGGCAGCGTCGCCTTGGGCGCAGATCCCGAGCAGGCCCCGATTAACACGGCGGCGAGAATGGTCGCGGTCACCCATCCGGCGACCGTCAGCCTCGCGCCTAGGCCAGTCCGCGCGATAGTTGTGCGCATCCTCATTGGACCTCCTCGCACGCCCGGCAGATGGCGGACTGTTTCGTGTCACCATAAAGGAGAATCCGATCTACTGCACATATGCTCAATGGCTTATTTATCATTTGAGCATTACGCTACGCGATTAGAACACCCTCGGGAAGGCGCCGGGAGGGACAGCGGCATTGGGGGATCGCGAGCAGGGGCGGATCGCCGGGCTCCGCGTGGTTCTCGCCTGGCCGCAGGCCGGGTACGCCGCCCTCCCGCCGCCCAGGCCGGGAGGCCTGCGAGCCCGCGCCGCCGGGGTGGCGGGTGTCCTGCTCATCCTGGGCGGGACGGGGGCCGTCGTCGCCGCGGTCAGTGCCCAGGTGCACGCGCCGCAGCCCGCCCTGTCCGCGGCCGGCGCTACTGGTCCGTCCGCAGGCCAGGCCAGGGGACCATGGGTGCGGCGGTCGCTTCCTGTGTCCATCGACATCCCCGCCATCGGCGTGCAGTCGAAACTGCTGCACCTGGGCGTTAACTCCGACGGCACGATCCAGGTGCCGCCGCTCTACCCGACCCCCGGTGAGGCCGCCTGGTACAAGTACTCGGCGACGCCTGGCCAGATCGGGGTGTCAGTCATCGAAGGTCACGTGGATACCTATCAGGGCCCTGCGGTCTTTTTCCGCCTGGGCGGCCTGCGCCCCGGTGACCTCGTCGACGTGCGGCTCGCCGACGGCATCACCGCCGTTTTCCGCGTCACCGGCGTGCGTCTGTACCTTAAGTCGAAGTTCCCGGCGAAAACTATTTATGCCGCGACCAGGCAGGCCGAGCTGCGCCTGATAACGTGCGGCGGTTCTTTCGACTATGCCACCGGCCATTACCTGAGCTCCATCGTGGTATTCGCGTCCCTCGCCTCGGCCCGTGGTGGCGACCGGATCCGAGTCGCTGTCTGACGCCGCCGGCCACCGGCCTATTCCGCACGGGACGCCCTAGCCGGCACCGGCCTTACCAGCCGAGACTCGCTCGGCCCGAAGCGCGGACCGGCGCACCTTGCCGGCGTCATCGCGCAGCGGTGCGGTGGTGCGTTCGATCACGCGCGGCAGCTTGTGCGGGGCCAGCCGGAGTCGCAGGTGAGCCATCAGGTCTTCGTCGGACACCGGCTGTGACAGCTCGACGATGGCGTGCGGGATATTGCCCAGGTCCTCATCGGGCACGCCGATCACGCAGCAGGACTGGACGGCGGGATGCTCGTCCAGGGCGGCCTCGATCTCGGCCGGGTAGACGTTGGCTCCGCCCACCAGGATCATGTCCTGCAGCCGGTCGGTGACGTACACGTATCCGTCGGCGTCGAGGAAGCCGATGTCGCCCAGCGACTCCCAGCCGTCGGCGGCGGTGCGGGCGGTCGCGCCGATGTAGCGGTAGGCAGCCGGGGCGTTCTCGCCCCGGCGCATCCAGATCTCCCCTTCCTGGCCGGCCAGAACGGGCTGGCCGTCGGAGTCGCGTATCTGGATCTCGCCGATGACCGGCCGGCCGACCGACCCGCGGTGCGCCAGCCACTCGGTGCCGGTGATCACCGTCATGGCCTGCAGCTCGGTGCCCCCGTACAGCTCGAGGATTTTCTCCGGGCCGAGCCAGTCGATCCAGGCCTGCTTGAGCCACGGCGGGCACGGCGCCGCCATGTGGAACGCCACCTGCAAACAGGACACATCCGCGGCCAGGCGGGCCGGCGACGGCAGCCGCCAGATGCGCAGCATCATGGTCGGCACCAGATACACCCAGTCCACCCGGTGCGTCTCGATCAGGCGCAGCGTGTCAGCCGGGTCGAACCTCGGCATGACCACGACATGATTACCCAGCAGCATCCCGGCCGCGGTCGCTGACAGTGGCGCGTTGTGCGAGATCGGCCCCGTGACCAGCACGCACCCGTCAGGGCGCATCCGCAGCAGTTGGTGACCGGCCCCGCCCACATTCTCGAACAGGGCCGGCTCTGCGGCCGCGATCAGCTTCGGCCGGCCTGTGCTCCCGCCGCTGGTGACAAGCTTCCACATCGGCGACACGCCCGGCGTGAACGCGCTGCTGGGAAGCTGGCCGGGCAATGACTCCAGGGCCGGCCATCCCGCTACCTCAGACTGCGGCACTCCCACCACCAGTGCGGGTCTGGCCAGGTCCACGATCGCGGCGCGCTCCAGCGGCGGGAGCCGGCCCGAGATTGGCTGCGGCACGGCGCCAAGGGCCCAGACCGCGAACAGGCTCTCCACCAGCCCAGCCGAGTTCGGCAGGCCAATAGTGACTGTCGAGCCCTCCGCCACGCCGTGGCGGGCGAACAGGCCAGCAAGGCGCTCAACCCGCTCCGCGAACTCAGCCCGGCTCGATGTCACGCCTTCGCACGTCAGTGCAGGCCGCTCCGGATCGGCTTCAGCCAGCCGGCCAAGAACGGACAAGAACGTTGTCCCGGCCACGCTTGCGGAATCTACACCGGACCAGCGCAGGCGGCCAGGCCGCGCGACCGGCAATGCGGCATTGGGCTGGACCGCACGTTGGCTGACGGCCATCACCCATGTCCCAGAGCTTCACGGGCGGTCGGCAAACAATAGCCATTTATCGGCCGTCCTGTTACGGTGCATCCTTGAGCCATGGGGCTGATGGGCCGGACGGCGCCAGACGGGGGTGCCAGAGAGATGGTCACGCATGGGCCTGCGATTCAACCCGCCTCCGGAGTGGCCCGCACCGCCCGAGGGATTTGTTCCGCCAGCCGGATGGCAGCCGGACCCATCCTGGCCGCCGGCTCCGCCCGGCTGGCAGCTCTGGGTAGACGACGATCTGACGACTGCGGAGGGCCAGCTATCCGCTGACGACCAGCCCGCGGCGTCCGGCCGGCCCGCGAGTCCGGTGTTCGCGCCAGTGGCGGGTGCACCACAAGCTGCCATGCCTGCATACCCCGCAGGCTCCTACCCTGGCACCGCGTACTACGGGCCAGGCTCTCCTTATGCCGGCTATCCGGGCCAGGGGCAGGCGCAGGGCACCAGTGGCTGGGCGATCGCCGCGCTAGTGTGCGGCATTGTCGGCTTGTCGTTGCTGGGACTCATCTTTGGACTCGTGGCCCTGAGCAAGATCCGTAAGACCGGGCTGAGGGGCAAAGGGCTGGCTATTGCCGGCATCAGCGTGTCCGGCATCTGGATCCTGCTGGCGGTAGGCATTGTCGGCGCGGCCGGCAGCCACTCGAGCGGTTCCAGCGGCCCTTCGCCGGGCGGGGGCTCTGGCGCTGCAAGCGTAAGCGTCTTCTCGCTGAGAGCCGGGCAGTGCTTTGACAATCCGGCGGGTGCGAGCACGGTCACGTACGTGCCGGTTATGCCGTGCTCCCGGCCGCATAACGCACAGATATTCGCCACCTTCAACCTGCATGGCAGCTCTAACTTCGACTATCCAGGGCTAGGGACTGTCCGGCAGCTGGCCACCAACGGATGCAACGCCCGCATCAACGCTGCCCTGGACAAGCCCAAGCTCACCAACCTGATGTCGATCAGGTTCATCTTCCCGACCCTCGGAAGCTGGCTCACCGGGCACCGGACCGTCGCCTGCATGATCGTCAACCCGACCCCTGATCTCAGGTCCTCGCTGACTCGTTCCGGCTAGTCCTGCTGCACACGCCCCGGCCTGCGGAGTTCAGCTCTTCCAGGCGGATGCCATCGCCGCCGCGAGCGCGCCGGTAACGGCCGGGAGGTCAGCGGGGCGGTGTCCGCACGGCGATTTCGAAGATCAGCTCCCGGCCGTCCTCCTCGTCCCACTGCTCACCAACCTCGGTGAATCCGAATCCCGAGATCGTGGCCAGTGATGCGATGTTGTCAGGACTGATCGTGGCCCGAACGGTGCTGACGCCGGGTTCGGCGGCGGCGCGGCGCAGCAGTTCGCGGAGCATTGCTCTGGCGTACCCGCGACGCCGGTACGCGGGGTCCACCGAGTAGGCGACCTCGACCATCCCGGTCTGGTCAGGTGGCCCGTGAAACCCGGCGTGCCCGACAACGACGCCCTCGGGCTCGGCGACCACCGCACGGGCCACCCAGCGGGCGCTGGCCGGATCAGCTGCTATCTGGCTGACCCGCCGCCGCCACAGCCGCAGCGCTCCGTCAGTCACGAAGTAGGGAGTCAGCGAAATCCCGGCTTCCCTGCTGGCCTCGGCCAGGCTCTCGTCCAGCAGCGAAGTCATGGCCGCGCTGGAGAGCTCGACGAATCGCACCAGCTTCCCGCCTGCGGCCTGACCCTGGTCATCAGCTTCGTCTGCCATGGTGAGAAGGATGCCGGGCCGCGGAGGCCAGATCAATACGGGGCGCTCCCGGCCGCATGAGCGGACACCGATTCAGGCCTTGGTAGTCCGACTTCCCGGCGCCCGATTAGAGGCACCCTCAGGACTGGCTGACGCCAGGTTCCTGAGGGTGCCCGCAGAGCGTCTCCAGGATTGCTAGTGAGCAACCCTTGGAGGCGTCTGACGATTAGTGAACATCGCGGGCACCTCCTTCCTGATACAGAGGACATTTCTCGCCGCGCGGCGCGGCCACTGTAGGACTGCACACCGGCAGGCGGCAACGCATTTACCCGGTACCGTTCCCATGTCGGTCAGGCCGCAGGATGCCCTGCGCCACCGACCGGGCAGGCGGGATTGTCGAGGAGGTCACGGTTACCGCGTCCAGGGATACAGGCCGCAGGCCTATCGCCTCGAATCGGCGGGCCCGGCGTGACTACACGATTCTCAAGACTTACGAGGCGGGGATAGTCCTGGCCGGCACCGAAGTGAAGTCGCTGCGCTCCGGCCACGCGTCGCTGACCGGCGCGTTCGTTCAGGAGCACGACGGTGAGCTGATGCTCCACGGCCTGCACATCCCCGAGCACGCCTACGGCCGCCACGGCACCCGCGCGCTCTACCAGCCGCGCCGGACCCGCAAGCTGCTCATGCACCGCAGCGAGATCGACAAGATCACCGCGAGTCTGGGCGACGCCGGCGTGACGCTCCTGCCGCTATCGCTGTACTTCCAGAACGGCTGGGCGAAGGTGGAGATAGCCCTGGCGCGCGGCCGGCGGTCCTTCGACAAGCGGCAGGCAATCGCCAAGCGGGACGCCGACAGGGAGATTGCCCGGGAGCTCAGCGATCGGCTACGCGGGCGGCGACGGCGCAGCCGTGGGCCGAGCTGAGTCGCCGATAGGGCGGACAGCACGGACGGACTTCCCGGCCCCTGTCCGCACCAGAATGCCCGCAGCCGTCCCAATGCTGATGCCGCTGAGTTAGCTTTCTCGGCACAGCCGTACAGTTCTCGCGCCCCGTTGTGCTGCTGAAGTGGTGCCGGAAGGCCCGAAGGAGTGTGTGCCGGTGAGCGGGTACCTGGATTATTCCGGCCTGCAGGACAGGCTGAGCGGTGGCGCCCGGAAGATTGCGGTGAGCACGCCCGCAGGCGAGCACCGCGTGTGGGTGAAGCGGATCGGTAACAATCCCGGCCTGCGCGTGCTGCTGCTGCACGGCGGGCCGGGGGCGACCCATGAATACCTGGAGGCCTGCGACAGCTATCTGCCCGCGGCCGGGATCGAGTATTACTACTACGACCAGCTCGGCTCCGGGTTCAGCGATCAGCCGAGCGATCCGCGACTGTGGGAGCTAGGCCGCTTTGTCGATGAGGTCGAGCAGGTCCGCCTGGCGCTCGGGCTGGACCGGGACAGCTTCGTGCTCTACGGCCACTCGTGGGGCGGCCTGCTGGCCATCGAATACGCCCTTGCCTACCAGCAGCATCTGCGCGGGCTGGTCATCTCCAACATGATGGCCAGCGTCCCGGCCTACAACGCCTACGCGCAGGAAGTGCTGATGCCCCAGATGGACAAGGTAGCGCTGGCCGAGATCAAGGCACTGGAGGCCAGCGGGCAGATCGAGGATCCCAGATACATGGAGTTGCTGACCGAGCACCACTATGTCCATCACGTGCTGCGCATGCCCGCCGCGGACTGGCCTGATCCGGTCCGGCGTGCCTTCGACCACATCAATTTGGCGATCTATGTGCCGCTGCAGGGCCCCAGCGAGCTGGGCATCAGCGCCGACGCCCGGCTCGCCCGCTGGGACCGCGCCGGCGAGCTCGCCTCGATCGAGGTACCGGCCCTGGTAATCGGCGCCCAGTACGACACCATGGATCCCGCGCACATGCAGATGATGGCCGACCGGCTGCCGAACGGGCGATACCTCTACTGCCCCGACGGCAGCCATATGGCCATGTACGACGACCAGGACGTTTACTTCACCGGCCTCATTGACTTCCTGCATGACATCGCAGCCCACGGCCGTCGTTGACCGTGGCGCTAGCTCACGTTCTGCCGGGCAACGGCGTTACTGGTGGTAGTCGCCGCTAAGCCGGCGCATCATGGCCATACTGTCGCTATGCGCTCCTTACCGACTGACGCTGCGGTCCACGCCGCTGCCGACCGCCTCCTGGCGGATCTGGCTGAAGACGGCCTGGGCACTGCCGTCGCCTCCTATTTCAGCGAGCCGGCCTTCGCCGGCATGACCTTCAGCGACCTTGGTCGCAATCCGCCCGACGAGATCACCCCCGACGATCTACTCGCCGTGACGCTGCTGGACATAGTCTGGCGCCCTCAGGTCGTCCGCATCGTGCTCGGGACGCACCGGCGGGAGCTATCCCTGATGCTCGCGGCCATTCCGCACGACATAGACCTGTGGGACGCCGGCGATGAGGTGGCTGAACGCATCGACGTCATGTGGGACGCTCTGATGGCGATCGACGGCATTGGCACCGCAAGCGCGACGAAGCTGCTTGCCCGCAAGCGTCCCAGGCTCTGCCCGATCAGCGACAGCGTAGTCATCAAGGCCGTCGCGGTGCCTGGCAGGACCTGGGATGTGCTGCGCCGCCTGTTGCAGGACCCTGCCGCGCGCGTCCAGGTCGAAGCCCTCCGCCCGGCTGCCGCCGCACAGGCCAGCCTGCTGCGCATCCTGGACGTGATCCTGTGGATCTCCCACAGCGAGTCAGCGGCGGCGCAGTGGGTGCGAGAACAAGCGGGAATGCCGCGCCATCAGCGAACCGGGGAACCTGACCAGGAACGCTGAACCGCATTGCCAGCTCGTGGGCAGCCGCAACGGGCGTTGTGCGCTACTGGCGGCGGTTGAAACGCCTCCTGCGGAGCCAGGAGAAGAGGAGTACTCGGGCCACCAGCATGATCCCGCCGATCCCTAGCACCCAGAGGATGGCGGCATGCCGGCCAGCGAAGGAGTCGACCAGCAAGAAGCGCAGGGCGAACAGGGCAACCAGGACCCCGATCCATGCGGCGCCGCCCCGCATTCCCAGGCCGTAGCGTCCGCCACCCCCGCCATTTCCATATGCCCGGTTATTCGGTCCCCCGGCAGGGGCGCCGGTGCTGTCCGGTCCACGGCTGCCGGAGGCTCGGCCGCGGGGAACAGCGATCCCCTGGCTTCGCTGCATCTGGGCGAACTGGCGGATCTCTTCTCGATGTTCCCTTGCGTACTGGCGAGGATTGATGCCCTGCGCCTGCAAGTCCTCCGCTGAGATGCCGAAGATCTGGGCGAAGTTGGCGCGGATCCATTGCTGGCGGTCTTGCTGCTCGCCGCTGCTCTGAATGCTGGCGTTGCCGCCTGGCAGCGTCGGGCCGATGTCCGGGTCTCCCACGTATCAACTGTACGAGCGCGGACCGAGAGCCGGCACGACATCTGTCTCACACCCGACCTATCGGCGCAGTGGTGCCTGGCGCTTACGGCCGGTAGATGTCGGCGGCGATGGCAATGCTCATTGGCCGGATGCTCTCGCGCAGCCGCAGCGCGCCCATCTCGCCCAGAGCTTCTAGCGGCGCTATGGACAGCAGGTCAGTCTGGTGCTCGACGGCCTCGCGGTGCGCCCTGCCCGCCTCCGTAGCCGCTCCGTCGGCATCCAGGAGGCCGCGCCCGCGAAGGCTGTCGACGGCCTCCTGCCACTGCTGCGGCGACCATGCCCTGGTGGCGACCAGCGAGGCGGATACCTCCCCGATCGCCGCGTGCATGACCAGCGCCTCGCAGCCGGAGTAGCCAGCAGCCTGCAGCGCCATCAGGTGACCGTCCCCCCGATGCTCGCGCAGCAGCGTCAGGGCATGCCACAGCGCCAGGTGCGGCTCGACCGGCCAGGGCAGCGAGGCATGGCCGGCGAAGAGCGCACGGCCCTCGGGCTGGCACGCCTCGGCGGCGATCCTGGCCAGCGCGGCCGCCTCGGCCACCTCGGGGCCGGACACGGCGGCGTCGCCGAGGATGCGCCGCAGCGCGGCGTCGACCGCCGGCAGCCGGTGCGCCAGGATGGTCACCGGGTCGGCATACGACCAGGCGGCCGGGATGCACGATCGCACCAGATCCGGCTGGAAGTTGTAGAACGTCGCGATGACGACCTCCGCGGGCACCGGCCCCATCGGCGCGGCGCGCCCGGCGAAGTAGCCCATCGGCCCCCTCGGCAGCCCGGCCGCCGCGTACGCCGCGTCGGCCTCCGCGGCGAGGAAGATGACCGAGGCGTAGGGGTTGGCCGTTCTGTTGACTTTGCGCGCAATGACGGGATCCACACCGGGAAGGTAGCAGTTCACCGGCATCCGGGCACCGGGGCGACGGCCCTGCCGAGCGAATGACCCGCGACGGGTGAGGTCGCTCGCGCGGTTCTGGAGATATTCGCACTCAGGCACATCGTCTCCAGGAAGGTAGCGATGAACAGTCACAGCTACACGCCCCGGTTCCAGCTCAAGGCCGCGCCCATGATGGCCGGCATCGTGCTGCTCGGGACCGGCTGCCTGATGGGCATCGCAGGCATGATCATCGGTGGTTCCGCGGTGATGTCCGGCACCCGCCGGTGGTTCCGCGGGATCGCGGAGGAATACGAGGCCTTGCATCCCGCATGGGGCAAGCAGACCAAGGTCGCGATGACGACCGCGAGGGACATGAACGGCCACCGCGCGCGTGCGCGCAGCGGTCACGTCTGAGCGGAACGCACCGCGCCCGCAGGCATGCAATGTTCGCAATGTCCGCCCTGTCCGGCCGAAATCACCCGCTACGGATGATGCCGAGGCGGCTGACAACGGACAGAAATGCCATTGAGGCACATCTCGAGGAAGGACGTCATGCACAGCAGCCCTAGCTCGTCGGCCGGATTCCAGGTGAACAGCACACAGGTCACCGTAGGCGCAGTGCTCCTCGGGGCCGGTTGCCTGGTCGGCCTGGCCGGCGCCATCATCGGCGGCCACGCGCTGTTCACGGCGTGCCAGCGCTGGCTCAGTGAGCTGGAAGTTCCGCCGACCGAGGTCGTGAAGCACAAGTGGGGCCAGACCAAGGCGGCCACGCTCGCCGGGGCCCACGCGTGGCACAGCGCAGACGGGGTGCACGCCCACAGCGGCCACGCCTGAGCATCGGCTAACGGCGACCGCGCACTGCGGCGGCCGCCGGCATCCTGAGCGCGCCGGATGGCCGGGCTTGCCCGGCCATCCGGTCGGCGCGCGTACCCGCCGGATCCTCAGTCGGAGTCGCGCACCAGCGCGCGGCCGATGATCAGCCGCTGTATCTCGCTGGTGCCCTCGTAGATGCGGAACAGCCTGGCATCCCTGTACATCCGCTCCACCGGCACGCCGCGCATGTAACCGAGGCCGCCGTGAACCTGCACGGCCAGGTCGGCGGCCCTGCCGACCATCTCCGAGCAGAACAGCTTCACCGCGCTCGGCCCGATCCGCCGGTCCGCGCCCGAGTCGTAGCTCCGCGCGGCCTCCAGGACCATGGCGCGGCCCGCGAGCGCGCCGGTCTTGATGTCGGCAAGCATGGCCTGGACGAGCTGGAACTCCCCGATCGGGATGCCGCCCTGCCGGCTCGACCTGGCGTGCGCGACCGACTCGGCGAGCAGCCGTTCAGCCATGCCGACGCAGACCGCCGCGATGTGCACCCGGCCGCGCACCAGCGACCTCATCGCCGCGCCGAAGCCCGCGCCCTCCTGCTCGCCGACCAGCGCCGCGACCGGCACCCTGACCGCGTCGAGGAGGACCTCGGCGGTCCACGCGCCTGCCTGCCCCGTCTTGCGGTCCTTCGGGCCGACGCGCACCCCGTCCAGGCCCGCGTCGACCAGGAAGACCGAGATGCCGCGGGTGCCGCGCGTTTCCTCTCCCGTCCTGGCGAACACCACGAGCAGGTCGGCCAGCGGCGCGTTGGTGATGAACCTCTTCGCGCCCGACAGGACATAGTCGGCGCCGTCCCGTACCGCCCTGGTGGTCAGGCCGGACGGGTCGGACCCGGCCTCGGCCTCCGTCAGCGCGAACGACGCCACCGCGCCCCCGGCCAGTCTCGGCAGCCAGTGCCGCTTCTGCTCATCGGTCCCGGAGCTGACCAGGACCTGGCCGGCGATGCCGTTGTTGGTGCCGAACATGGACCGGAACGCCGGCGTGGTGTAGCCGAACTCGAACGCCAGCCGCACGTCCTCGGTGAGGCTCGCCCCGAGGCCGCCGTACTCCTCCGGCAGGCAGTAGCCGAACAGCCCCATGTCCACGGCAGCCCGGCGCAGGTCGTCGGGGATGGCGTCGGTGTCCTCGATCTCCTGCTCGCGCGGCACCACATCGGTGCGGACGAAGCGGCGGACTGCGTCGAGCACGTCGGCGAATTCGGCATCGTTCATAACACGCCAACATAAGGGAAACGCGCAGTGCCCGCGGCTGGCCATTCCGGCCCGGCCAGTCGCGTCCTGGCTACTGCAGGTCGAGCTCGTAATACTGGCCGATCAGGTCCGCCCCGAAGCTGCGATGCGGCTGCTGGCTGACGAGCGTGAAGCCGCGGGACAGGTAGATACGGCGCGCAGCCACCAGCGGATCGTTCGTCCACAGCCTCATCCGCGCGAATCCGGTGGTCCGGGCGAACTCAAGGCAGCGGTCGACCAGCATGGCGCCAAGCCGGCGGCCGCGCGCCCATGGCTCAACCAGGAGCGTGTGCAGCTCGGCGGTCGTGTCGTCCTCGGGACAGCACATGACGCAGCCGGCCCGGCGGCCGTCGACCTCGGCGATCCACGCCCGCGCCCGGCCAGGATCGGCGCTGTTTGCGTAGTCGGCCATGATGCGCGCCACCAGCGCCTCGAAGCTGGCGTCCCAGCCGTACTCGCGGGCGTAGAGCTCGCCGTGGGCCATGATCATCCAGCCCAGGTCACCGGGCGCGGTTGCCTCCCGGATGACCACGTCCGTGACGAGAGTCTGCTGGTCGCTCATGTCCGCCTCCGGCATCCACTGACACAGTCGTTTCAGTTAGGGTAGCTCCGTTCCACGGCGATCGCCAGCGGGCTGGGAGGTGAGTACTCCTGGTTTGGCTATAGCCAAACCAGGAGTACTCACCTCGGCCAGGGAGCGGGCGGCCGGGTGCTAAGCGCAGGTGTCCAGGTAGCGCTCGACGGCGCGGGTGACACGGTCGGCGTCCCCGGTGGCCAGCACGTCCAGGAGCGCTCCGCGCAGCACGGCAAGCAGCAGCGTCCGGTCGGCCTCGGCCGCCTCGGTGCGCCGGGTGCCGGCCGGCTGGCGGTCCGCGAGCAGGGCCAGCCAGTCGTCAACCGTCTGCGCGGCGAACCGCTGCCACGGCCCGGACTCACCGAGCAGCGATCGCGCGTAACCCTCCAGCCACAGCGTTAGCAGCGCGCGATGCGGCGGCGCCACCAGCCACGCCCAGACCTCCCGGCCCGCGTCGGCCAGGCCGGCCTGCGGCCGGTCGGCGCGCAAGGCGGCGAGCGCTGCGAGTTCGTCCTCGCGGGCCCTGGCCAGCAGCGCACGGGTGAGCCCGTCCTTGGAGCCGAACAGGAACAGCAGGACTCGCGGGCTCGTGCCGATGGCCTTAGCCAGCGGCCGGAGCGAGAAGTCGGCCAGCCCGTTGGCCAGGGCATAGCCGTAGGCGGCCGCCAGCAGCTCGCGCTTGCGCGGCGAGTCGGTTTGGGCGGATTGCGCGGTTGCGCCGGACTGCGCGGCTGACGTCACCCCGACATTGTCAACCGCCGCCCGCGCTCAGCGCACCGTGTCCGTGGTCGGGCGGCTAACTGAACTGCGGTCTCAGTGCCAGGCGAAGACCGGCGCCTCGAAGTGCGCGACCCGCTGCTCGACGCCGTGCAGGCCGACCTGGCAGAACTGGTAGATGACCGCTGCCGTTGGCGCGTGCACGTAACGGTCGAAGAGCGGGAGCCTGATCACCGGCGCGTCGGTCTCCGGGATGCGCAGGAACTCGGGCTCGACATCGAGGTCCGCCAGCGGCACCTCGAAGACCTGCGTCACCTCACTGGCAGGCCCGGTCAGCTCGCCGCCGGCGCTGCCGCCCCAGACGACTACCGGCGTGATCACGTACCCGGACCTGCTGACATAGTCGTCGAGCACGCCGAGCACGTCGGCGGCTGCGGCCCGCACGCCGGTCTCCTCCTGGAGTTCGCGCAGCGCGGCGTCCTGCACGGACTCGCCAGCGTCGCGGCGCCCGCCGGGCAGCGCCCACTGGCCAGCATGCGCGCGGAGCCCCGGCGCTCGCCTGGTGATCAGCAGCACGTCTCCGCTGCTGCCGGGCCGCACGCAGACTGCGACGGACGCCGGCTTCAGGTCCGGCCGCACGATCTCGATACGGCGAAACGCCGCCAGGTTCGCGGCGAGTGTCTCCCGCTGCAGCGGTGCCGGCTCCGGGCTCATGCGCCTCCCTCCCCGTCTGGCCGCAACCCGCCGGGGCGGGCGGAGATTCCCGGCGCAACCCGCTGGGCCGGTGAGGGTCGGTGCACCGAACCTGCGGGACCACCCTTGATGCCGCACCAGCGGTGCGGATGAGATCCTGCGGACATGCCGGCTTCGCAGACATCGTCCGCCGAGTTGCTGGCCCGCTGGGCGGCCGGGCTGACCCCGACGCCCGAGGACCTGGCGCTTGCGGACCGCTCGCTGGCGGACACCGTTGCGGTGACCCTGGCTGCCCGCGACCACCCGGTAACCGCCATCGCGGCTGGCCTGCCGGAGCCGACCAGGTGGGCCGTGGCCGGGCACGTGCTGGACTTCGATGATCTGCACATGCCGTCGACCACGCACGTGAGCGTCGTGTGCGTGCCGACAGCGCTGGTGATGAACGGCGGCGCCCGCGCCTACCTGGCTGCGGCCGGCGTCATGGCCCGCATCGGCACCGCCCTCGGCTGGCGGCACTACTCGGCCGGCTGGCACGCGACCTGCACGGCAGGGGCGCCTGCCAGCGCCGCCGGAGCCGCCGTGGCGCTCGGCCTGGACGCTGGCCAGATCGCCACCGCGATGGCGCTGGCCGTGCCGGCGGCCGGCGGGGTACAGCGGGCGTTCGGGACGGACGCGAAGTCACTGCAGGTCGGCTTCGCCGTGGAGGCCGGTATCCGGGCTGCCCGGCTGGCAGCGGCCGGGGCGCACGCCGATCTCGCCGCTCTGGATGAGTGGATGTTGCTGGTCGGCGGCGACCCGGCGGCAATCGACGTGTCCGGGCGCGCCGTTCCCGGCGGCCTCGCGATCAAGATGTACCCGTGCTGTTATGCGCTGCAGCGGCCGATCAGCGCGGTTGCCTCCGTCGCGGGCGAGCTCGAGCCGGCTGCCGTCGACAAGATCGTGCTGCGCACGCCGCAGGCCACGGTGCAGCCGCTGATCCACCACCGGCCGGTGACCGGGCTGGAGGGGAAGTTCAGCCTGGAGTACGCGGCAGCCTGTGCGCTGCTGGACAGTTATCCGGGCTTCGCCAGCTTCACCGACCGCGCGGTGCGTCGCAGCGAGGCGAGGAGGCTGACCGAGCTGGTCGAGACCGAGCTGACCGATGGCGGCAGCTGGCTGCTCGACGGCGAGCTGGAAGCGGAGATCCACGCCAACGGCACGGTGCACAGGGTCCGGCAGCGGTTCCCGCCCGGCTCCCCCGCCAGCCCGCCGTCACAAGCCGAGCTCGCGGCCAAGCTGGCCGACTGCGTCAGCGGCCTGGACACCGATCCTGGCAGCTGGACCTGGCAAAGCGCCGCCGACGAGCTGCGCCGCTGGCTGCCGGCGGGTGGCCGGTGACGCCGCTCCCGCTGCAGGGGCTCGTGGTCGTCGCGCTCGAGCAGGCGGTCGCGGCGCCATTCGCGACGCGGCAGCTCGCCGACCTCGGCGCCAGGGTGATCAAGGTCGAGCGGCCTGGCGGCGGCGACTTTGCCCGCAGCTATGACACGGCAGTGCGCGGCCAGTCCAGCTACTTCGTCTGGCTGAACCGCGGCAAGGAGTCGGTGCAGCTCGACCTGAAATCGCAGCGCGGCCAGGAGATCCTGGCCGCGCTGCTAGCCAGGGCCGACGTGTTCGTGCAGAACCTGGCGCCGGGCGCCGCCGACCGGATCGGCTGCGCGGCGGACCAGCTCACCGCCAGGTACCCGCGCCTGGTGTGCTGCTCCATCTCCGGCTACGGGCCGGAGGGACCGTACCGGTCCAAGAAGGCCTACGACCTGCTCGTGCAGTGCGAAGCCGGGCTGCTGTCGGTCACTGGTACGCCCGACCAGCCTTCCAAGGCCGGCATCTCGGTCGCTGACATCGCTGCGGGCATGTACGCCTACGGCGGGGTCCTCACCGCGCTGTACGAGCGCGAGCGGACCGGGCGGGGGTCCAGCTTCGACGTCGCGATGCTGGACGCGCTCGGCGAGTGGATGAGCGCGCCGTACTACTACCACGTCTACGGCCAGAATCCGGTCCGCCGCAGCGGCGCCAGGCACGTGTCGATCTCGCCGTACGGGCCGTACGCCGCCGCCGACGGCGAGATCTTCATCGGCCTGCAGAACAACCGCGAGTGGGCCGTGCTTTGCGACCGCGTGCTCGGCAGGCCCGAGCTGACGCTGGACGACCGGTTCGGCACGAATCCGGCCCGGCTGGCGCATGACGAGGAACTCACCCAGATCATTGAGCAGGCGCTGGCCGCCATCCCCGCCGAGCAGGTCATCGCGCTGCTGGACGAGGCCGGCATAGCCAGCGCCCGGATGCGCTCTCCGGCCGAGTTCGCCGCGCATCCGCAGCTTGCTGCGCGCGACCGGTGGCGGGAAGTGGACTCCCCCGGCGGCCCGATCAGGGCGCTGCTGCCGCCGTTCACCATGTCGGGCCGGGAGGCGGCCATGGGTGCCGTCCCGGCCGCCGGCCAGCACACGGCGGCCGTCCTTGCCGAGCTTGGCTTCGGGCCACCCGATCCCAGCTCGGGTCAATCCCCCTGATTTCCTCGGCTCCGGCGGAGAGCCTGCTCAAAGGATCATCAGCCCTTCCCGGCCCCGGCGAGGACCCAGGTAGCCTGGGATCACAGCCGGGCAGCCAGCCTGGCGCCCTGGGCCCTGGCCCGGAAAGCGCACTGCCGACGATGTAGCCGATTTCACGCGGACAGTTCGCATGGCCGGGCCGGAAATGGCGAGGTATTCGGTGAGGCGGGCTCTCGCTCGGACGAGCAGCCAACCAGCCCCGGGCACGCGGAGGTTTAGCTGTGGACATCGGCCAAGCGCTCGCGGCAGCGCGCAGCCAGGCCGGACTGACCGTCGAGGATGTCAGCGAGCGCACGCGCATCCGCCGCACGATCATCAGTGACATCGAGCGGGACGATTACTCGGCTTGCGGTGGCGATTTTTACGCTCGCGGTCACATCCGCGCCATCGCCAAGGTGGTCGGGACAGATCCAGTCCCGCTGATCGAGAGGTACGACGAGCTCACTGCCCTGGGCGCCGCAGAAGCAGCGACCGGGCAGGGCGGTGCTGAGCTGGTGACCGGGCCGGACCCGAAAACGTGGTGGCGCGAGGCCAGGCACTCCGACTCGGCGGCGTGGCGGCACGTCGCGTTCGGACCAGGCCCAGAGACCAGACCGCAGCCGCCAGTGCTGCCTGGCCGGGCCTCGCCGTCGAAGCAGCGGGCGGCCGGAGAGCCCAAGACGCAGCCGCAGCCGGTCGTGGAGACGCAGCCGCAGCCACAGCCACCCATACAGACGCAGCCGCAGTCGGCTACGGAAGCGCAGCCGCAGCCGGCCACGGAAGCGCATCCGGCCATCGGAGCGCAGCCGGAGCCGGATGCGCAGACACAGCCGCGGCCGGCGATGGAAGCGCAGCCACAGGGAGCCGCGGAGCCGCAGCGCCAGGCTGAGATGGAGGCACAGCCGACGGCGGAACTGGGCGCTGGGCGTTATCCGGGCCCGTCGGCAAGCCAGGCGGGCTCCACGGTGTCGCCGGCCGACCTCGCGGCGCTGCGCCGCACGGCGGCACGCGGCGCGGCCGCAGCGCGGCGGTCGGCGCTCGCCGAGACGACCGGCGCACGGGCGGCGGCTGCGGCCCGCGCTCTCAGCGACGCGGCCGCACAGGTGCGCAAGGCCGCCGCGGAGGCAGCCGATCGTGCCGCGACCAGGCTGGCCGACCAGCGGGCGACGGGATCCGGTTCGGCGGACGCCGCATCGCCAGCCGGCGAGCCGGGCGGGCCGCCGGCCGCTGCGCGCCTGCGGCAGGCCGGCGCGAGCGCGGTCCAGCGGGTGCTACACGCGCGCACGGCCGGGCGTCGGCTGAGCCTGGCGATCGGCGGGCTGGCCATCGTGCTGGCCGTCCTCGTGCTGGTGATCTACGCGCTCGCGGCTAGCCCGGCGCACAGCGCGAGCAGGCCGCCCGCCCGCCATCGCGTCGCCGCCGGCAAGCCCGCGTCCTCCGGCAGGCCATCGCCGGCGGCAAGCACGCCGGGGCCAGCATCGTCGGCCGTGGCCGTCACTCCGGTCAGCGCCGTGGCGTTCGGCCCGGGCGGCGCCTCGCAGGGCGACAACCCGCAGCAGGCGCAACTGGCCCTCAGCGGCAGCGGCGTCCAGGGCTGGAATACCAATTGGTACACCACGCCGGATTTCGGCGGGCTGCAGTCCGGGACAGGCCTGCTGCTCGACCTGGGCCGGCCGGTCAGCGTCAGCAGCGTCACGATGAGACTCGGATCCGCGGGCGGCGGCGCCCTTGAGCTGCGCGCCGGTAACACCCCGGCGCTGGCCGACCTGCCGGCCGTAATGACAGTGGCCGATACCGCCGGCACGGTCACTATTAGCCTGCGCCAGCCCGTGACGGCGCGCTATCTGCTGGTCTGGTTCACCCGGCTGCCGCCCGATAGCTCAGGTACTTACCAGGCGACGATCTACCACGTGAGCGTCACGGCGGCAGGCTAGAGCGCGTGAGCGCGCCCGGCCAGAACCTCCGCAGCCGGGCCATGACCTGCGCGCATATGATCGCGTGAAAGCGGCCGGTCCGGCCGGCAGCCTACGCCGGCGGAGGCAGTGAATGCCAACCATCGGGACGACGAGCGCAGCGGCGGGCGTGATCAGCACTGTGCTGCTCACGCTGGTGGTGGTGCTCGGCATCCTGGTGAACCGGCATGTCCGATTGCCCGGCCAGCCGCGCTCGGCTGGCATCAGCCTGCACCGGCTGGTGTCGCTGGTCGCGGTCGGATTCCTCGTGCTGCACATCCTCACTGCGGTCGAGGCACCGTATGCACGGCTCGGCCTGGCCGTGGCGGTCGTTCCTTTCATCTCGGCTTACGCGCCGCTGTGGATCGGCCTCGGCGCGATCGCCTTCGACCTGATGCTGGTGCTGATCGCGACCAGCCTGCTGCGCCGCCATGTAGGGCGCCGCACCTGGCGGGCGGTGCACTGGCTCGCGTACGCGTGCTGGCCGGCCGCCATGGCGCAC
>DASPWG010000180.1:0-3166 GCA_035621915.1 Streptosporangiaceae bacterium | reverse complement strand
GGCCGGGTGAGCTACAGAGGCATTGCTCCGGGAGCTGGGGTCGAACCAACGTTGGCGGATCCAGAGTCCGCTGTCCTGCCATTAGACGATCCCGGAATACGTGCGGAAGGTGCGATTCGAACGCACAAGCCGCGAGGTTTGAGCTCGCGAGGTCTCCCGATTGCCTTCACTCCCGCATAAGTGCGCCACCTGGGACTTGAACCCAGACGAGACACAGGTTAAGAGCCTGTCGCTCTTCCATTGAGCTAGCGGCGCGTGGAGCCGTACCGGGGAATCGAACCCCGATGACCTGCTGGAGGGCAAGCGTCTTGCCGTTAGACCAGTACGGCACGGTGGGTCCCGCAGGTAACGATCCTGCCTGCTCCTGGGTTTCGGCCAGGCGCTAAATCCATCTCAGCTAGAGACCCGTCGGGATGGGACGAATCGAACGTCCGATCTTCTGGTCCCAGGCCAGACGCCTTACCACTGGGCTACATCCCGTGCACCATTCGCTGCGTCGGGACCCCCGGAGTCGAACCGGGTTTCTCCTGAATCCGAATCAGGCAGATTACCGTCTTCCTCGATCCCGCCCGTGGACCACCGGGGACTTGAACCCCGCACCTCCTGCTTGCGACGCAGGCGCTCTTCCAGATGAGCTAGCAGCCCAGGGCCGCCGCGGGCGACGCCCGCGGCGGCAGTACCGGCAGGCACGGCGGGCCTGCCGGTGGTGCTCACGCTATGGACAAGTCAATGTGCGATCACATTCCCCCCGCAGGGTGGTGATCCGCAGGGACGGAGAGATTCGAACTCCCGACAAGCAGTTTTGGAGGCTGCTGTTCTCCCGCTGAACTACGTCCCTATAGAAATGAAAACCGCCCCTCGGGCTTTCCCTGGGGCGGCTGCTGCGTAGGCCTGCTTCGGCGTTACACGGCAACCGTCCTGATGCTCAGGGCAGCCTCAAGCTGCGAGGACGGATTCATGTGCCCGTCTCGCTCTATGGCCGACCAGAATGTCATGCATCCATAGTAGGCCGGTCGCCCCAGGCGAACAAACGACTTTTGCGTAGACATCACCAGGGAAAACCCGCCTACCCCTGGCCATATTCCGCTGCCGAGCCCGGACCGTTCTTCCCGCCTCCGTGGGCGGCGGTGCCGGACACCGAGCGTGCACGGATGATCGAGTCGTGTTTGTAAACGGTCGACTACTTTCGATATTCTTCGTGTACTGTTCTGGCCATGACGGAAGCCGCGCAGCCAGACCCGCGAGCCTACATGCGGCTCGCGGCCATCATCCGGCAGCAGATCGCCGACGGGACGCTGACCTGGGGCGCACGGCTCCCCTCGATCGCGGTCCTGCGCAGCGACCACGGTCACTCCCGTCAGACGGTCGGCAAGGCCATGCACGTCCTGGAGGGCGAGGGCCTGATCTACCGGGTGCCGGGCCTCGGCTACTACGTCAGCGCCGTCGGGGCGGCCACACAGCGGCGCTGACCTGATCGCTGAGCTGCTGGACGACGAGCGAGCCGTCGGCTTATGGTGATCGTCGTCGCGGACGGTGCGGCGGCAGCGAGTGATCACGCTAGGGTCCGCTGGACGACCCACCGGCGGGGCAGGATCTGAGAAGGTGCGGCATGGCAGATGACTGGCGGGTGAGCATCACCTTCCAGGACGAGGCACATGTGCGGCGAGCCGCGGAGTTGCTGCGTGAGCACCAGGTGACGGACGAAGCGCGGCGCCGACTGGGTAACCGCATCGTGGTATCCGAGGACCGCGGCGAGCTGTTCCTGTACGCCGGCAGCGAGAACGCGGCCGGCGAGGCCGAGCACCTCGTCCGTGACATCCTCGCCCAGCACCAAATGGGCGCGGACGTCACGCTCTCCCGCTGGCATCCAGCCGAGGAGCGGTGGGAGGATGCGGGCGCCCCGCTGCCGGAAACCGCCGAACAGAGGGACGCCGAGCACGAGCGGCTGATCGCGGAGGAAACCAAGGACTCGCTCGCGTGCGGCTACTGCCTGTGGGAATGCCGTGTCGACCTGCCTTCTCACCGCGAGGCGGTCGAGCTGGCGGCCCGCCTACAGGCCGAGGGCTACCGGGTGACCCGCCGCTGGAAATTCCTTGCCCTCGGCGCCAACAACGAGGACGAGGTGAACGACCTGGCCCAGGCGGTGCAGCGGGACGCCCCGACGAACGCCACCATCCACACCGACGAAGGCGTCTTCGTCAACGGCGTCGCCCCCCTCTTCCCCGATTAGCCAGCGCGGCTCTCAGTCCTGAGCGTGGCGGTCGAGGAACTCGTAGATGTCGGCGTCGTCGACGCCGGGAAAGCTGCCCGCAGGCAGCGCGGCCAGGATGTGCGAGTGGGCGCGCGCCGACGGCCACGCGTTGCCCTCCCAGCGTTCGGACAGCGTGGCGGGCGGCCGGGTGCAGCACTCGCCGTCGGGGCACGCCGAGCGCGTCCTCGCGGTCGCCTCGCGGCCCCGGAACCACCGGGAATGCTCGTAGGGCACGCCGAGCGTGATCGCGAACGACTGGTCGCCGCGCGGGTCGACCTGGGCGATGCAGAAATAGGTGCCTGACGGGGTGTCCGAGTACTGGTAGTACGGGGAGAAGCGGTCGGCCGCGCCGAACACCTGCCGCCCCGACCACTGACGGCACAGCCGCTGCCCCTCGATCGCGCCCGACGGATCCGCGGGAAAGAGCACGCCGTCGTTCTCGTACGCCTTGTAGATGACGCCGCTCGCGTCGTTCTTCACGAAGTGGCAGGGCAGGCCCAGGTGATGCGTGGCCAGGTTGGTGAACCGGTGCGCGGCCATCTCATAGGACACAGAGAACAGGTCCACCAGGTCTTCTACGGCCAGGTCCCGTGCCTGCTTCGCGCGGTCGAGCACCTGGACCGCCGCCGGCTCGGGCATGAGCACGGCGGCGGCGAAGTAGTTCGCTTCCACCCGCTGGCGCAGGAAGTCGGCAAAGTCACGGGGCACCTGGTGGCCGAGCAGGAAATGGCCGAGCGCCTGCAGCACGACCGCGCGCGGCGAATGCGCGCCGACCTGCTCCTGCTTGACGTAGATGCGCCGGTTCCGCAGATCGGTCAGGGACCGTACCGACCGGGGCAGGTCCTGGATGTACCGGACGGCGAAGCCGTGGTGGCTCACCACCGAGACCAGCATCCCCTGGGACAGCGCGCCGCC
>DASPWG010000179.1:0-31376 GCA_035621915.1 Streptosporangiaceae bacterium | reverse complement strand
CAGGTAGTCAGCCTGCTCAAGGCCGCGTTTGTGCAGGGCATGCTGGACAAGGACGAGTTCGACGTGCGGGTGGGCCAGGCGTTCGGGGCGCGAACCTATGCCGATCTTGCCGTAGTCACTGCTGACCTCCCCGCCGGGCTGGCGCAGCCGCCGCCGCAGCGCACCCATGCCGGGGCGCAGCCCCGGCTGCCGATGCGTAAAGCGGTCACCTGGAGCGCATGCCTGCTCGTTGGCACAGCGATGCCAGTGGTGATAACGGTGGTGATCGCGGTGCACAGCAGCGGCCTGGGACCGCTCGTTCTTATATCCGCGCTCGTCTTCATGGCAGCCACCGTGGCAGCCGGCACCATAATCTCCGAGGCCTGGGAACAGAAACGCGCCCGCACGCGGCTACCACAGGGGCCAGCCGCCAGCGCAGGCGGTCTACCATCCCGCGGAACAGTATCTGCTGCCGAGACTGTAAAGCTTCCGCCGATAGATCAAGACCCACGGCATCTGGCCGAAGCTGCATCACGTCGTCTTTCCCGCCCGCACTCGCCTGGCTGGTGGCCACTGCGGCCGCTACGTGCGTGATCGAGCGAGGCCAGGCGGCCAGCGCGGCCTGCGTTGAACTGCCCGCCTGCATCGCGTTCCTGGCGCTCGGCGCCATGGTGACCCGGGTCCCGGCCGGAACTCCCCAGCAGCTCAACGAGAAGATCGCGTGCCATTAAATGCGGCCACTGGCGGTACCTTCCTTCCGTCACACGCGGGCGCTGGTGAGCGGAGGGCTGCGGGTCCGCGGGCGGCTGGCCTGGCTGCTGTGGGTCCTGTGGGTGGCTCTAGGAGCTGCCGGAGCTGGCTACACCTTTTTCCTGTCCACGCATCTGCCCGCGATCCCCCTCTACAGCCGGATTCCGTGCTGGGTTGGCGAGCCCGGCGTGATCATTGCCGCGGGCGAGCTGGCAGCGGCGGCATGGCTCGTGCTGACAATTCCGGTCCTGGCCACCGGCCTTATCCGGCTGCGCGGCTGGGAGCGCCGCGCTGGCGCACTGGCCTGTGTGTGGCTTGCGGGCATTGGACTGATGGTCCCGGTCGCCGACTGGCAGACTGCTGCCCCAGTGATCTACGCGTGCGCCAAGGGGGAAGGATGCGTCATCGGTGGCTACAGCCGTGTCGTCGTGAGCTGGGGACAGCTGGCAATCTGCGCCGCGTGGCTGGCACTGGGAGCCGCGATGACCCTGATTCTGAGACGGCCGCCCGGCGGCTGGGATAAGGCCGGGACCGGCGGCCGCTCCAGCAGGAAGGCCAGCCCCTGATCAAGCGGTGCTGGTGACTCGCGACCAGAATGCCCGAGCCTTCAACGGCTGCCATGGGCACGGCGCGAACTAACCGCCACTGGCCGGCCAGCGGGTGTCCAGAATCCGTCGTGGCGGTCGTCGTAGTTAGGACAGGCTTGGATGCGGTCGCGACAGAGTACGCGGAGGCGACGATGAACGACGAGACGGGCAGCAGCGGACCGCTGGCGAATGCCACTGTCCCTGCCGGGCTGCCGCCGGTGGTGGACCGGGCTAGCTGGCAGGCTCAGCTGGAGGACCTCCTGGTCCGGGAGAAGGCGCACACCCGGGAAGGGGACGCGATCGCCGCAGCGCGGCGGCGGCTGCCCATGGTGGAGATAGATCCGGCGACTCCGCTGATCGGCGAGAGTGGCCCGATCCCGCTCATCGAGGTGTTCGAGGGCCGCCGTCAGCTGATCGCCTATTTCCACATGTGGCACGCCGGGAAGCCGGCCGCGCAGCAGTGCGAAGGCTGCACCTTCTTTAACGGGCAGGTCCGCGAGCTGTCCTACCTGCATTCCCGCGACGTCACGTACGCGACGTTCAGCGAGGGCCCATACGCGGAGAGCGCCGCCTACCGCGATTTCATGGGGTACGAGATGCCCTGGTACTCGGCGCAGGAGTCAAGGGATGCGCTGCTTGCCGGGCGCTGGTTCGGCATGCTGGTGAGCTACCTGCGCGACGGCGGCCGAGTGTTCGAGACCTACTGGAACTCGGGACGGTCCACGGAGATCATGGCGCCGTCCTACGGACTGCTTGACATGACCGTGTACGGCCGCCAGGAGACCTGGGAAGACTCGCCGGCCGGCTGGCCGCAGTGGTGGCAGAACAACGGCGGCCAGTTCCGCACCAACGGTCGGCCAAGCTCTCAGTGGGAGCGGCTCGACGCCGGCCGCTCCGACGACCTCGGAGCGGGCGGGCAGCGCTAAGCGCGGCAAGCTTTCTGGCGCTGCGGCATCTGAAGATCACAGTGCCTCTGCGCCCGCCTGGTGACTGGGCCTCCCGGTGGGCCATCAGCGGGAGCCTCCGGGCCCGGTGATCTTGGTCCGGTGACGATCAGCAGCGACGCCGCGCCGCTCAGTCATGCCACAGAACGATCAAGGAAAGCTACCGGTCAGTAGCGGCAGCTGTCCCAACGGCGGCCTGCGAGCGGGCAGCTTGCGAATATAGTGAACGCACGATGAAGTTCCGGTAAGGTCAGAATTGCCTACTACTTAGGTAAATATTCCGCTGACACTGCCTATCAGGCTTGAGGAGAGCTCGCGCATGTCTAAAATTCGCGCTTCACTGGGCTACGTGCGCCGCCCGGGTCCGCTGGTAGCGGTCTCGCTCGTGTACGTGTTCCTGGTGTCGGGCGTGATGATGTGGCGCGGAATCTCTGTCTCACCTGACTACCTGCTGCTGGTCCTGGTCCCGGTGGCGTTGCTGAGCGGCCGGTTCCTGGGGTTCCTGCGAGACTGGGTGCCGTTCATCGCGCTCTTCTTCGGTTACGAGGCGATTCGCAACCTCCTGCCCAAGACCCACTTCCGGGTGCACTACGAGTTCGTGATCCGTCTCGACAAGGGCTTGTTCGCCGGCACCGACCCCAGTCAGTGGCTGCAGGCGCACCTGGGCTCGGTGCACTGGCTGAGGGTCGCATGCACCGTTGTCTACTTCTGTCACTTCCTCCTCCCGATCGCCGTCGGCATGGCGCTGTGGCTAATTGACCGGGTCCAGTTCCTGCGCTTCGTCGTCGCCCTGCTCGGTGTGTCCTTCGCGGCCTTCATCGTCTTCATGCTTGTGCCGGTAGCGCCGCCATGGATGGCGGGCGAGCACCACTACCTGCACGGCGTGCACTCCCTGCTCGCCCTTCCCAGCGCGGTGAGCCCGATCTACACCTGGCTGGATCCCGATTCGACGGCGGCGTTCCCCTCGCTGCACGCTGCCTACCCGCTGCTGTGCGCGCTGGCGCTCTGGCGCCTCAACCGGCGGCTTTCTGTGGTGCTTTTTGCCTGGTCGCTCGTCGTGTGGTTCAGCGTCGTCTTCCTCGGTCAGCACTACGTCACCGACATCCTCGGCGGTGTCGTCTTCGCCCTGGTTGGCTGGCTGATCATGACCAAGGTCGCGGTGCCGCTCGTGCCGGCGCTGCAGTACCGGCCCGCTCGTTCCGACCGGCCCGCTCGTTCTGGCCGGTCCGCCCGTTCCGGCCGACCTGGCCCTGACGAGCACCCGGCCAGCGAACAGGGCGCCACTGACCTGGAAGGGGCCGAGCCGGGGGGTGCCGAGGTCATCGAGCCCACGTCGGCCCCTGGGGTCAGCTGACTCGACGACGGCGGTCGTCCGGCCGGGAGCCCGACGGGGCCGGATGCGCCGCGGCCTCCCAAGCTGGCTTTCTGGCCGCAGTCGCGGCTGATGGAACATTGTGAGCTCATGGCAGACCAGATCCGACCCGCGACCGCGCATGATGTAGATGCGGTTACCGAACTGGCCAGCGCCAAGCGGCGCCAGTACGCCAGTTACCAGCCGGTCTACTGGGCCCCCGCCGCCGACGCGGAGAAACTGCACAGGCCCTACCTCGCCAGGCTGATTGCCGACGACGAGGTGATCACGCTCGTCAGCGAAAGCTCGGGCGCTGTCACCGGCTTTGTCATAGCGTTCATCGGCGATGCCCCAGGTGTCTACGATCCGGGCGGGCGGACCTGCCAGATTGACGACTTCGTGGTGGAGCCCGGCCGGTGGAGCACTTCCGGGGCGGAGCTTCTGCGCGCGGCAGCCGAGCAGGCGAAAGGCCGCGGAGCGGTCCAGGTCGTGGTGGTCGCCGGGCACCTCGACCTGGAGAAGCGCGAAGCGCTCCGCGCCTGCGGCCTGAGCATTGCCTCGGAGTGGTGGGTCACGCCCGCGCTCACCGCAGCCGACGGCTCCAGGTAGCCGTTCCTGGCCTGGGCAGACGTCAGCGGGGTGGGGCAATGAGTCAGGGGAACGGCCTCGGCCAGCTGCTCGCTGCCCTCGACAACGTCTTCCAGCTCAGCAGCAAGCTCAGCAACTGGATCTTCGGCCGTCTCGTGACCGTCGTGCCGGATGTGCGCAGCCTTCCGTATGCCCGGGCCCGGCAGGCCCTTCTCGACTGCGACCTCAGGGTCAGGTCGCTCTCGGGCCCAGAATCCTCGTTTCCCGACGACGCCGTCGTCCTTGGCCAGGATCCCGAGCCAGGCCAGGAAGTCCCGCGGGGCCACCGCGTCTGGCTCAGAGTCGGGCTGGACTAACGTCTTCCCGGCCGACGTCCAGAACCCGCCGTGCCGGCATGAGGCCTGGAGCCCTTCGCGGCAGAAATCGCAGGGCCAGCGACATAGGTCGGCGTGACCCAGAGCCGACTCCGCCGGGTTGCGGGATCAGTAGCCAGTGGGCAGACGCGGGGTGTAATGCTCCTCGAGGGCACGGACCTGGTCGTCGGTCAGGCTGACGTTAAGGGCGGCTGCGGCATCGGCCAGGTGCTGCTGCCTGGTGGCGCCGACGATGGGGGCGCTGACGACTGGGTTGCGCAGCACCCAGGCAAGCGCGATCTGCGCCATGGGCACGCCGTGCTGCTCGGCCACGTGCTGAACGGCGTCCGCGATGGCCTTATCGTCGTTGGGCAGCACCCAGCGCGCGACGTCGTCGGTGTCGCTGCGGGCGGTCTGCTCGCCCCAGGGGCGGGCGAGGCGGCCCTTGGCGAGCGGGCTCCACGGGATCGATCCGACGCCCTGGTCCGCGAGCAGGCCGAACATCTCCCGCTCTTCCTCGCGCTGCATGAGGCTGTACTGGTTCTGCATCGACACGAACCTGGTCCACCCGTGCAGGTCGGCGGTGTACTGCATCTTGGAGAACTGCCAGGCCCACATCGAGGAGGCACCGAGATAGCGGACCTTGCCGGCCTTGACCATGTCGTGCAGTGCCTCCATGGTCTCCTCGACCGGCGCGGCGGGGTCAAAGCGGTGGATCTGGTAGAGGTCCACGTAGTCGGTGTCAAGCCTGCGCAGTGAGTCGTCCAGCTGCTCCACGATCGCGCGGCGCGACAGCCCCGAGCCGCCGGGCCCGTCGTGCATCTTGAAGTACACCTTGGTCGCCAGCACGACGTCCTCGCGCCGGGTGAACTTGCGGATCGCCCGCCCGACAATCTCCTCCGAGGTGCCGTACCCGTAGGCGTTGGCAGTGTCCCAGAAGGAGATGCCGAGCTCGACGGCCTGGCGGAACAACGGCTCGGCCGCGGTGTCGTCGAGCGCCCACTGGTTGAAGCCGCGTGAGGTTTCTCCGAAGCTCATGCAGCCGAGCGCGATGCGGCTGATCTTGAGGCCGGAGCTTCCCAGTGTCGTGTACTGCATAGCCGTTCCTTTCGAAGTCGGCCTGGTCAGCTCATGCCCGACCAGGCGCAGTGCCACGGACCTGGCGTGCGCGCCGGTGACGGTGCCGCCGACCTGGCCCATACATCACCGAACACCACGTCGTGAGTGGTCAGGCGCGCGTCAGTACGCGAGCCGGCTCAGCCGCGGCGCATGGCTCGCGCTGCGGCGCCACCCGGCCCGGCCGAGGGCTGGCCAGCTGCGCAGGCAGGATCAGGCCCAGTACGGCGACCAGGCAGGCAGCCAGCAGGACGCTGCCGGCCGTAAGGGCGGTATCCACGCGCGCAGTGAGCACGCCGGCCGCCGAGGGCAGCCCGTGCCCGGAGGCGGCTGAGACGGCAACGAGCACGCTGAGCCCGAGTGCCATCCCCAGCTGGTGGAAGGTGTTCACCAGCCCGGACGCCGCGCCCGCGTCGGCTGTGCCGATGCCTGCGATCCCGGCTGAGGTCAGCGGTGCGAACGCCAGGCCCTGGCCGGCGCCGATGAGGATCATCGGCAGGGCGACCGCGGTCCAGTACGAGCTCGTTACCTGGACCTGGGCAAGCCAGGCCATGCCGGCCAGCGTCAGCGCCACGCCCGCGGTCAGCGGCAGCGCCTGGCCAAGGCGTGCCGTCAGCGCCGGGATCGCCATCGCAACGGCGAAGTTCACCACGGTCATCGGCAGGAAGGCGACTCCGGCCTGGAAGGCGGAGAACCCGAGCACGCTCTGGAGGTACTGCGTCGAGTAGAAGAAGAAGCCGATCATGGCGCCCAGGTACAGCATCCGGGCCAGATAGGCGCCGGCCCGCTCCCGGCTCGCGAACAGCCGCAGCGGCAAGACGGGCTCGGCGGCCCGGCCCTCGGCGAAGACCAGCGCGGCAATCAGGGCCGCGCCGGACAGCAGCGGCAGAACCGTTGCGGGCGTGCTCCAGCCGGACCCGGCCGAGTGAATGATCCCGTACACCAGCGCGCCGACGCCGAGGGTGGCGCTCGCCGCGCCGGCCACGTCAAACCGGCCGTGCGACCGGGCGCTCTCCGGCAGAAACCGCGGGGCCAGCACGATCATGGCAGCGCCGATCGGGACGTTGAGGAAGAACCCGGCCCGCCAGGACACCCAGTCCGCGAGCGCGCCGCCGATGACCAGCCCGAGGCTGGCGCCGATCCCGGCGGTGGCACCGTACAGGGCTACCGCCTTCGCCCGCCCGCGCCCCTCGGTGAAGCTCGCGGTGAGCAGCGAGAGCGACGACGGCGCGACGATCGCTGCCCCGATTCCCTGCACCGCGCGGGCGGTGATCAGCCACCATCCCGCCGGCGCGAGCCCCACCAGCAAGGACGCCAGCGCGAACACCGCGAGCCCGAAGACGAAAACCCGGCGGCGGCCCAGCAGGTCACCCGCCCGCGCGCCGAGCAGCAGCAGCCCGCCGAACACCAGGGTGTAGGCGTCCTGCACCCAGGCCAGCCCGGCCGGGGAGAACCGCATCGCCGCGTGGATCTTCGGCAGCGCGGTGAAGATGATCGAGTTGTCGAGGAGGATCATGAAATAGCTAGTCAGGATGACCGCGAGGATCACCGTAGTGCGTTGCGCACTGGCATTGGCGGCACGGCCGCCAATGGCCTGGCTGGAGATAGTCACGTTGCCTAGTTAAGGCGCTGACCTGCATCTTTGGGAGTGCCTGCTCTTCCGGGTAACGCCAGTACCTCCCAGCCAGCCACCCGCGCGCCTACCGTGGTGGGCATGGACAACCGAGCCCAGGTCCGCGAGTTCCTGCTCTCGCGGCGGGAGCGAATCTCGCCTGCGCAGGCCGGGCTGCCCGCCTACGGCGGAGGCAACCGCCGGGTTAAGGGACTGCGGCGCGAGGAGGTCGCGCTGCTCGCCGGGGTGAGCATCGACTACTACGTGCGCATGGAGCGCGGGAACCTGACCGGCGCATCCGACGCCGTCCTCGACGGAATCGCCGGCGCGCTTCAGCTCGACGAGGCAGAGCGTGCGCACCTGTTCGACCTGGCGCGCGCTGCTCAGCCCGCCTCGCCGCGTCAGCGACGGACCAAGCCTTCCGGCCTGACCAGCGGCATCCAGCAGGTTCTTGATGCCATCACCGATGCCCCGGCCTGGGTGCGGAACGCCAGGCACGACATGCTTGCGGCCAACCGCCTTGCCCGTGCCCTCTACGCCCCTGTGCTCGCCGACCCGCGCCGGCCGGCCAACAATGCCCGGTTCACTTACCTCGATCCGGCCGCGCGCGACTTCTTCGCCGACTGGGAGCGCGCTGCCGACGACATCGCCGCCATGCTCCGGTCGGAGGCTGGCAGCAACCCGCACGACAAGCTGCTCGTCGAGCTGATCGGCGAGCTGTCCACGCGCAGCGAGGAGTTCCGCCGCCGGTGGGCTGCCCACAACGTCAGGTTCCACCGGACCGGTCACAAGCGCATCCATCACCCCGTCGTCGGCACCCTCGACCTGGACTACGAAGCGATGGAGTTCCCTGCGCACCCCGGCCTCACGCTGCTCGCCTACACCGCGGCCGCAGGCACCCCGACGGCTGACAGCCTCAGGCTGCTGGCCAGCTGGGCTGCCACCGCAGAGCAAGCCGGAGAACTGCCCGCCTACGCCTGACCCGGCGAGCGCGGCGATGAGCCGTCCGCAGGACAGGCCGGGGAGACCGCCGGCCCGGGTCCGAGCCTAGATAGCCACCGCGCGGCCGTAGGTGACGGACTCGCGCACCTCGGGAGGCAGCGACTGGGCGAGTTGCGCGTCGGGCTGGGCGCCGAGGGCGTCGTTGATCGTGGAGAACGCCAGGCGGAGTGACACGAAGGCAGTGATCGCGAAGATCTGCCCGTCGTCCAGCCCGGCATCGCGGAGTTCCTGGACGTCGCCCGGCGTGGTCGCGTTCGGATCCCTGACGACCCGCCGCGCCCAGGCCGCGATTGCTCGCTCCTGCTCCGTCAGTCCGGCGTCACCGCCATTCAGGACTGCGGCCGCCAGCCCGGCGTCTGAAGCGCCGGCAAGCTTCCCGCCCCAGGCCAGCGAGCAGTACGAGTCGCCACGGGCGGAGGCTGCGGCAGTCACCAGGATCCCGGCCTGGCGGAAGCTCAGTCCGCTCGCCCTGAACGTGCGCGACATCAGCTCGAACAGTTGCTTCAGCGTGTCAGGCTGGTGCGCCCACAAGCGAGATACATTCCAGACGTAGCCGCCATCCGCGAGGTCCTCGTCATAGAGCGCCTGCACTTCGGGGGAAACGGGAGGTTCTTCGAGGAAACTACCTGTCATGTGAGCTCTCCTTCGGGCTTGCTGGCCAGGTAGCCAACGACATTTATCTCGGCCCGGAGGGGCAGCCCGGCCCGTAGCCGGTTATGAGCTTCCTTGACGGCCGCGGCCTCGAACGCAGCCTCGCCGACGTTCTGGATGGCCTCGTAGGCCGGGCCCATAGCGGCCAGCGGACGCGCGTAGACCTGCGGATCCGCGAACTCCCACAGCCCGGCGGCCCCACCCCTCGTCCACCAGTTCCCACTGGGCAGGCTCTCGACTTGACCCCGCCATTACTGCTCCTTAGCCGGCCGTTTTACTAACAGCAACGACAGCGTACCGGCCGGCGGAATTGTGCAGTCAGCGCCGCTCCGGCTGTCCCAGCGTTTGCGGCCGCTGATCCCGCGCCTTTGACGCCGCCGCGGCCGCGGGAATGAGCAGGGAGCAGATGAGGCCGGCAACGCAGAGCACGGCAGCGATGGTGAATGCCCGGTCGTAGCCGGCGGTAAGGGCGGCCGCACGGTCCGAGGCAGCCGCCAGGGCAGCGTGAGTGCGATCGACGGCAACCGTTGCCAGCGCGGCCAGGCCGATCGAGCCGCCGACCTGGCGAGAGGTGTTGAGCACGCCAGAGGCCAGTCCGGCCTGGCTGAGCGGGACGCCGGTGGTGGCCGCGCTGGCGAGCGGGGTGAAGAGCAGTCCGAGCGCGAGGGCGACGATGCAGCTAGGCCCGAACACGTGGGCGAGGTAGGAGCCGTGTGCCGGGACCTGGCCAAGCCAGCCGAAGCCGACGGCCGCAAGCAGCATCCCCGCGGCCAGCAGCGGCCGCAGGCCGGTCCGCGGCAGCAGACGCGGACTGGCCTGCGCGCCGACGATGATGGCCAGCGCCATCGGGATGAACGCGAGCCCCGCCCGCAGCGCGCTGTAGCCCAGCACGTCCTGGAAGTAGAGCGACAGGAAGTACCACATGGAGAAGAACGCGGCCCCGGCCAGCAGCATCATGACGTTCGCGCCGGCCACTGACCGCGCGGTGAACATCCCGAACGGAACGAGCGGCTCGCTCGCCAGCCGATGCTCGATGACGGCGAATGCGGCGAGCAGCGCGGCCGCCACGCCAAGGGCCGACAGGGTGCGCACGGACAGCCAGGGGTGGGTGCTGGTCTCGATGATGGCGTATACCAGGGCGCCGAGCCCTGCGGTGATCGTGACGGCCCCGCCGACGTCGAGCCGCGGCCTGGTCCCGGTACCGGCCGGGCGCCGCAGCTCAGTCAGGAACGCGGCCGCGACGGCGGTGGTGATGACGCCGATCGGGATGTTGACGAACAGGACCCATCGCCAGGACAGCTCGGCGGTGAGCACGCCGCCGAGTATCGCCCCGGCGGCGCCGCCAGCGCCGGCCACCGCGCTCCACGCCCCGATAGCCCTGGTCCGCCGGCGCTGGTCGGAGAACGTGGTGACGATGAGCGTGAGGCTCGCGGGCGACAGGAACGCGCCGCCGACGCCCTGGGCAGCGCGCGCCGCGGTCAGCCACGCCGGAGTCTGCGCCAGGCCGCCGGCGAGGCTGGCCAGCGTGAACAGGCCCAGCCCGAACAAGTAGATGCGGCGACGGCCGAACAGGTCAGCGGCGCGACCGCCGAATAGCAGGAACCCGGCAAAGGTCAGCACGTATGCGTTGACCACCCATTGCAAGCCCGAGGCGCTGTAATGCAGGTCCCGGCCGATAGAGGGCAGGGCCACATTGACTATGGAAACGTCGAGCACGACCATGAACTGCGCCGCGCAGGCCAGCGCCAGCACAAGGCCATCGGGGATGTAACGCTGGCTTGCGGCCTGCCGTGCCGTCACCAGTCCCGCTCCGGCCCGCGCACCATACCTGCCTTGCGTGCACCCGGCCTACCGGTCCGAGCTCGCGATTGCTGCGGCATTCCTGGCTCCGTAAGTAGTGGTATACCACCACTATATCGCACCACGGATGACTGGTAAAGTCGCATCCGATGATGCGCTCGTACTCGGATATGCCAGCGCCCGCCGACGACTACCAAGCGCTGGTACTCGACGTCGACCTCCAGCTGCTTGCCGTTGCCGATCGCCTGCGCCAGCACTGGGCCGCGCACGCGGCCGCTCTCGGTATGACCGCCGCCCAGGTCAAGGTCCTACTCAGCCTCGCCCGCGGCGAGGCAACCCCGATGCGCAGGCTTGCGCAGCAGCTCGACTATGACGCGTCTAACCTCACGACTCTGGTGGACCGCCTTGCCGGGCGGGGAGCACTCGAGCGCCAGGCTGATCCGGCCGACCGCCGGGTGAAGGGGCTAGTTCTGACCGCCGAGGGAGAGCGCCTCCGCAACCAGTTCTGGCACAACCTGCTTACCGACGCCGGACCTCTCGCCCCGCTAAGCCAGGGCGACCTCCGCGCTGTGAGCCGGATCCTCGGCAAGCTAGACCACGCCGAATAACTCCCATGACGTCATGCTCGCTGGGAGCGGCGGCCGGCTTCCTCGAGAGTCCAGCAGATCCGGTGCAGCTCATCAACGTGCCGGCCAGACGGGAGCCTTGAATACGCACGCGTCGACATCAGATCGATCGTCGTGCCGTCGCGACATGCCGCGGATACGCAGTATCCGCCCCACAGATCTTGCGGGTGGCTGACCTCGAACCGGTCGATCAGGTGCCATGGCACCCGCACGACGCGGAAGATGCGGTAGTCCGTCAGGCCCTCGTCGCTAACGGCCAGGTGGGTGCGCGAGGTCAAGACCGCCAGCCACAGCCCGATCACAACGCAGCCACCTATCAGGATCGCCTGTGTCTCCCAAGCCAGCCCGCGCGGTGCCGCGGACCGGACTCCAGCGCGGACAGACCCGCAGATGATCCAGCCGACGACGCACGCGATCACGGGCGCGCTAGCTGCCCGCCACCACCTCTCAGGTGAGGCAATATGCATGCCGCGCACCAGCTTCCTCCATCGGGCGGGCTCAGGTTGGGTAGCCAACCGGTCACCGTCTGTGCTCACCTGGCGAGACGCCGCGTCCGCAGTAGCTTGTGCGGCTTTGGCCAGGCCTAGCGGGGATAGGGTCGAACGCTGCGATCAGCGCCGCCGCGGCTGGCGTCCGGTTCCGATGGTCGGTTGCGCACCCTATGCCAGTACTCAGCCCGCAGCTAGTGCTCGTCGACAGGCCCGCCCTAAATACTATCGCGGGAAAGCTTACGACGCAGGCCAGGCAGGCCAGGCCAAGCATGTTCAGAACGGCGTTAGCCCCCGGCGCGGCACCGATCAGGTCGAACCGGCGAGCCGTCCCCACGCCAGTTGCGGATTAACTGTCACCGGCTGACTATTAGCGCGTGACTTCACACACCGCTGGCGGATATGTGGTCCTGCGCGAGACCGGGGACGGGCACTGGGTGATCGTCGGCGATGTCGACCGCCAGCCCGGCCTGACCGCCCGGAGGTCACGACTGCAGGCCGTCAGGGAGGCGGTCGGCCGCGAGCCCGCCGACGGCGAGGTCTATGCCGCACTTCCGCGCAGTGAGTGGCAGGTGGCCCGGCAGCTTTAACTGCCGTCCGCCGAGGCTGGCCGAGACTCTTAGCCGGGCATTGCTAAGCCGCTTCCCCGCGAGCCCTCCGCCTGCGGTCCAGCTCATGATTTGTCACTATTCTGGGTAGATGGCCGGTCAGCCGGATAGTTTCAGGCCAGGGCAGACAGTCGCGCGCAGGAACCACCGGGGCCCGCACGTGAGCTGGGCGCAGGCCACGACTGTGGTATCGGACGACGAGCGCGGCCTGGTTCTCTGGCTGCCGGTTGGGGCAGACTTCGACTTCCGCGTCAGGCCGGACGGCCGGATGCTGCGGACCGGCACCATCGAGGACTTCGGTGCCGCGCCCCTGATCCGCGGCAGCTGGCGGCACAACAACGTGCTGATGTGGCACCCGCCTGGTCAGGCGCACTCGGTCTGGTGGTTCTTTCACGACGGTCAGTTCAGCTACTGGTACATCAACCTAGAATCGCCCTTCACTCGCGGCCCGGACTGCATCGCGAGCGTCGATCACCACCTCGACGTCATCGTCCGGCCTGATCGCAGCTGGGAGTGGAAGGACGAGCGCGACCTCGCTGAGGTGATCGGCGTGCCGGGATTCTGGACCGCCGACGAGGCCGAGCGGATCCGCGCGGAGGGACGCAGGGTCGCCGCCATCGCCGGGTCCGCGGCGTTTCCCTTTGACGGAACCTGGTGTGATTTCCGGCCTCCTCCGCACTGGCCGACGCCGCGTCTGCCCTAGACCAGGCCTTCGGATAACCGATTGGGCGACCGCCGGGCAAAGCCCGATACTGGCGCGGTGTTCTCGGACGCCGACGCCGCCGCGCTCTACGACGTGATGAATCCGTGGGATCCGTCGGCCTGGCCGAGCGACGCCTTCTATGACGAACTGGTGATGGCAGCGCGATCCGTACTGGACGTCGGCTGCGGGACCGGCCTGATGCTGCACCGGGCCCGCGAGCGCGGGCACGCCGGCCGTCTCGTCGGCCTGGACCCCGACCCCGCCGCGCTGGACCGGGCCAGGCGGCGCACCGACATCGAGTGGGTTCAGGGCACCGCGGCCGGCGCGCGATGGCAGTGCGAGTTCGAGCTGGCCACCATGGTCAGCCATGCGTTCCAGTGCCTCATCACCGACGAGGAGTTGCAAGCCTCGCTGGCAGCCATCCGCGCGAGCCTGCGCGCCGGCGGCAGGTTCGCGTTCGAAACGCGCCACCCGCAGGCGCGTGCCTGGGAGGCCTGGAACCCATCGAACGTCTCCGACCTCGCTGACCCGAGCGGCCGGGAACTGCGCGTCTGGCACGAAGTCGAGTCCGTCACCGGCGACGTCGTCATCCTGACCGAAACCACGGCGCAGGCCGACGGGACAGTGCTGCGAACAGACCGCGCGAGCCTGCGCTTCCTTGATCCCCCGGCACTGGACGCGTTCCTTGCCGAGGCAGGGTTCGAGGTCGAGGCCCGCTACGGCGACTGGCACGGCGGGCCGCTAGACGCGGACAGCCGCGAGATCATCACGCTCGCCCGCCGCAGTTAGCCGCTCGCCTAGAATCGGTGGTTCCGTCTCCCAGCGGAGAGGCGCAACGGTGCAGCTATTCCATTTCGACCGCGGCGAGAAAGTGATCACCCGGTACGGCAGCGAAGGGTTCCGCGCCACGCGCATTGCGGAAGGCACCGATCACGTCAGCCTGACCTGCATCAACCTGGCTCCCGGAGGCGTCGTCGGCACGCATCCAGCAACGCACGCGCAGCTCTTCCTGGTCATCACCGGCGACGGCTGGGTAGCGGGCCCGGATGGCCACCGGACCCCGATCAGCGCCGGGTACGGCGTGCGATGGGAGGCAGGCGAGGAGCACACCAGCGGCACCGAGGCCGGCCTGATCGCGCTTGCCGTCGAGGGCGCTGGCCTTGACCTCTTCATGCCAGAGACGCCCGACGCCTGAATCCTGTTGGCGTGAGCGCGCGCCGGCTGGCACAATCGCGCGGTGCCCGATCAGCAGGCCCCGGATTTCTCGGCTAAGCCCACTCTCACCGGTGAGAAGGTAGTGCTCCGCCCTTTCCGGCTGGCGGACGACGCGGAAGCGCTCCGGGAGATGCTGCAGGATCCCGAGGCGCTCAAGCTCACTGGCAGCAGGCACGACGCCGACGTGCGCGCATGGGATGACGCCGCCGAGGCAGCGTTCCTCGACTGGTACGGCACTCGCAGCGACCAGCCCGATCGCCTCGACCTGGCCGTGGTCGACAGGGCCAGCGGGCAGTGCGTCGGCGAGGTCGTGCTCAACGGCTGGGACGGCGGCAACCGCAGCTGCGGCTTCCGGGTGCTGATAGGGCCCCGCGGCCGGGACCGCGGGCTCGGCACCGAGGCAACGAGGATGATCGTCGGCTACGGATTCGAGCAGCTGGGCCTGCACCGGATCTCGCTGGAGGTGTACGCATTCAATCCGCGCGCCAGCCACGTCTACGAGAAGGTCGGCTTCGTGCCGGAAGGCGTCCTGCGGGACGCGCTCCGCTGGGACGGCGGGTGGGTCGACGCGACCGTGATGTCGGTCCTGGCTCCTGACTGGAGCCGACACCGCGGGCATCCCTAGCTAGAGCCGCAGCTATGCACATTGTGACCGGGCAGGCCGAGCCCCCGTACCGGCCTGCCCGGTCATCCCGGCTCCCGCGCTTCCTCTCCAAGCGCGGACCTCGGCCAGCACACCGATGCTGCGGCAAAGGGGGGCTCGCCAGCAAGGGAAGCCCTCCCCAGATGGGAACTCCTCCCCATCGGCCGCGAAGACTGTTGACTGGCCCGGCTTGCTCGCTTATGGTCCCGACAGCCGCAGATCACCACGGGGGACGGCAATGCTGTTGATCGTGATGTTCGAGACGGGCATCTGGCGAGTGCAGCCGGACGGGCAGTGCACCTTCGGCCGGGCCGCCAGCTGCGACATCGTGCTGCCGAATGACGACCGCGCCGTGTCGCGCAGTGCAGGGAGCTTCACCTGGCGTCACGACGCCTGGTGGATCGCCAACACCAGCACCTCATCGATGCTGTTCCTCTCCGGTGACAAGGGCTTCCGTGCCGACTTGCCGCCTGGCATGGCGCTGCCGCTTCAGCAGTGGCACGCGAAGGTCCGGCTTGACGGCGTCCTGAGCAGCTACACGCTCCGGGTCAGGCTGCCTGACCTGGACTCCGACGATGACACTGACGACGACGCCACGGCTCCGGGCGCCGCCGTGCCTGCCGAGCCCGAGGCCGAGGCCGTTCCAGTCACCAGCACCAGGCTGCGTGCACCGCTCAACGACACTGACCGGCTGGTGCTGGCGGCCAGATTCGAGGACTACCTGACCTGGAAGCACTCCGGCGCCGCGCTGCCGCGCTCCGCCCGTGAGGCGGCCGACCGGATCGGCTGGCAGGCGCACACCGTTGCGAAGCGGTGCGAGAACATCCGCAACCGCTATGTCCGGATCGGCGTGCCTGGCTTGCGCGGCCCCCGCGCGCTGGAGGAACTGGCCGCGCTGCTGATCTCCACCGGAGAGCTGACCGGCGACGACTTGCGCCGGCTGCCACCGAAGCCGCCGCCCACGGCGGCCAAGGACTCCGGCTAGGCGGCCAGAGTCCAGCTCGCGGCGAGGAGACGTCATGTCCGAGCAGCCCGCATCCGCGCACCCGGCGCCCTGCGACGGGGCCGCCCCGGCCGCATCCGGCAGCGATGCCAGCGACGCCGCGGATGCGCTCGCCGAGCGCTGGTCGTTCGGCGGTGCCACTACCATCACCACTTCCACCAGCGTCATTACGCCTGTGGCCCTGATTGCCGGTGCCGATCATGGGCTGCTGTATGCCCGCCTGGCGACACCCGACGGTGGCATGCCTGCGCCGCCAAGGCCGTGGCGGGTGCCTGCGCCGGCGCGGCCGTTCATGCGATGGCTCCGGCGAATGCGGGCGCGCGAATTCGCCAGGACAATGCGGGCGATGATGAGCTCGGTTGACGAACTCAGCGTCGTCGACAGCAGCGGAACGGCGTACGCACTGCAGCATGTGGGATCCTCAGGAGGCCGCGGTCTGGCAGGCAAGCCGCTCGGTCCGATGTCAATGCGGCTGAGGCTCGAGCCTGCGCCCGCACGCGACATCGGATGGCTCGAAGTCCGCAGCCCCGACGGGACGACGACCCGGCTGGAGGCCTCGCCGCGGGCCCTGGCTCGGGCGGGGCAGCTCACCGCGATGCCCGCAAGCCAGTCCGAGCGCACGCTGTGGGACCTTCTCCGCGGCCTGCTGCGGGATGGACTCTTTGCCGCGCGCAAGGTCCCGGACGACAGGCTGAGCCAGCGCTGCGCAGCTGCGCTGGCAAACGCGGCAGAGATCCAGCGATCTGGCGACCTGGACCCGGCCAGCCAGCTCCCAGACCTGCTCCGGCGGCTCTGCGCCGTGCTGACCGGCCAGCGCCCGGCCGCGAGCCTGCCGGCCGGCTGGCGGAGGATCCTCGATGCCGCGGCCCTTGCTGACGGCCCGTCCGTTCATCTCGACTTCGGGACGACGCTGCCCGCGATCGATGGCGTATCCGTGCGCGTGGACAGCCTGGCCTCGGTGGCCGGAAGCTGGCGGCTCTACCTGCGCGCCGCGCCCGGATGGTGGCAGAGCAGCGAGGACGGGAGGCGCAGGTGGAGCCGGGTAAACGTAGATGCCGAGGACGATCGCGGCAACATTTACCTGAGCACGTTCACCGGCTGTGCCGGGCGGTACTGGGAAGACGAGCTCGACCTGGAGTTCCTGCCGTGCCTGGACCCGCTGGCCAGCGGCGTGACGCTGACCTTCCGCGGACAGCGTGAGCGGCTTGCTGTTGACCTCCAGCTCGGCCCGGTCGCGGCCTCTTAGCCACCGCCGGCCCTTGTCAGGCCGCTGGCAGCGGCCATCCTGAAGACATGACACAGGACCTGCGGTCCGAGCTTCTGCGCCGTGCGGAACGTGATCAGGCTGCCCGCCAGGACCTCAACGCCGAGAAATTCGGCGCTGTCGACGCCGAGAACCTGCCCTGGCTCAAGCGGGTAGTGACCGAGGCGGGCTGGCCCGGCCGTTCCGCCGTGGGGGACGACGGCGCCCATGCCGCCTGGCTGCTCGCACAGCATGCCGACGGCGACCCGGTGTTCCAGCGGCAGTGCCTGGACCTGCTGGCGGAGGCGGCGGCACAGGGCGAGGCCACCTTGCGGCAGGTTGCCTACCTGACCGACCGGGTCCTGCTGGCCGAAGGGCGGCCGCAGGAGTTTGGTACCCAGGTCATGGCACGGAACGGCGCGTGGGTGCCGTGCAGCCTCCGTTCGCCGGCCGATGTGGACCAGCGCAGAGAAGCCATGGGCCTCGGGCCGATGGCGGAATACCTGGCCAGCATCGAGGCGCGCTACGGCCCGGCAGAGCCGCCCGTCATTCCCTGCCCAGCCTGCGGGAACGACGTCGAGGTCACGCTGCCAGATGCGGGCGAGGAGTCGCAGGCGCAGTGCTCAGCCTGCGGCAAGGCGCTGCGCCTCGGCGGCCAGCCAGGCCGGCGCGGTCGCTAGGGCAGTGGCTGATGCCGGGAGCCGCGCCGCAGGCGGAGCCGCTGCCGCCATGGCGTGTGCAGCCTGGTGCGCTCAGGGAGCAGGCCGGGCCTGGCGGTGCCGGTGATCCACCAGTAGCCTTGCCCGGTCCTGCCTTCCGGATCGGTCGCGGTCGGAATGCCGACCCTGATGGAGTGACTCAGCACCTTCGGTAGCTCCCCTCGGCGGCCGCGATGCCCGGCCGCCTGCCTGCGAGAGTATCTCGTGTGCCGTCACCGGACCAGTGACGGGCGCTTACCGGCTAGCTCGCCTCCTGGATATCGTCCGTCCGCCGGGCGGACACGCCCTGGCTGGCCGTCGCCAGGCTGCGCGGGCGGCCGGCGGGCGCAGGCTGCTGCCCGCGCTCCAGGTGCAGCGGCCGCGGGTTGCGGCGGATCTGCTCGTACAGAATGCCAGCCAGCATGGTGGCCGGCACCCACGAGAGCCCGACCAGGTAGGTCCGCGTTTGCGCCCCGACCGGCGCCAGGTAGGCGAAGCCGGCCCAGGCTCCGGCCGCGACCGCGTAACCCTCCCGCCAGCGGCCTGACAGCGCGAATGTCAGCGGCAGGACCCAGAACAGGTACTGATTGCCGAAGCCCGCGGTGCACAGCAGGATCGCGCACAGCGCGCCCAGGGCGCGCACCTCCGGAGGGTGGCGGCGCAGCAGCCACAGCGTGCCGGCAACCCCCACCGCGATCAGCACGGCTGCAACCTGGCTGATCGGCGAGTTGTAGCCGGCGCCCCGGTGGCCCAGCAGGAGCCAGGTGCCTGACCAGGTCCAGTTGAAGACAAATCCGGTATAGCTGACGATCTTGTCGACGGCCTGGACAGCGTTGGTGCCGAGGAACAGGACGCCCGAGGCGAGGCACGCAGCCGGGACGACCACCGAGCCGGCCAGGATCTGCACCACGCGCCCAGGCCGGCGAACCGGAAGCACGGCGAGGAGGATCACGACCGGCCAGGTCTTGGCCGCGACGGCCGCGCCGAGCAGCAGGCCGGCCAGCACCGGCCGCTCCTTCTTCAGCAGCAGGATCCCGCCAACCGCGAGCGCAAGCGCGACCGGCTCGATCTGCCCGTGCAGGCTGACTACCAGTAGCGACACCGGGTTGACCGCATACTGCAGCGCGCGCGTCCTGCCGTCCCTGGGGGCAAGCCGGGAGACCATCCAGACCAGCACCAGGTCAGCGGCAATCGGAGCGATCTTGACCGCGAGGACCCAGGGCAGGCCCGACTTCAGCTCGAGCGCATTCACGTAAGGCATGAGCTCGAGGAAGTTCCATTCCCTGCCGGGCAGGATCATCAGGGGATCATGGCCGTGCAGGACGAGCTCACCAGTGGCCTTGAAGTAGACGCGGACGTCCCTGGGCGTATACCGGGTCGAGGTCACCAGGGCGAAGCCGACCCGCAGCACGGCGGCGATTGCCACCGACACGCTTACCGGGACGCGGTTACGGCTGTACCCGGCCGCGATCACGGCGACAGCGGACAGCGCGATGAACAGCCAGGTCGCGGTCGTCACGTCCGCCCTCTTCGAAGTTAGGATCTCGTCATGGCCGGGCTGGTCCGCGCGCAAGAGGCGCGGGGAGCCGGTGCCCCAGGTCCAGCTTCATGCCCCTGGTCACTCACAGCCACGCAACATTACCCAATGTTTATCCATACATGTGTTGATTGAGCCTCAGGCCCGGCTCACAGCGCTGTCCTTGAGCTTGTCGGCGCCAGCCGTCCGACCGGGCGGAGGCTGGGCTCGGCCGTGCGCTGGGCCGGCAACCGGAGACGCCGACCGACTGTCCCCGTAGCCACGATGCGACCCGAAGCTGACCACGGCCACGGGCTCGGCTATGACCCAGCTATGATCGCACACAGTGACGGGGTGACGTCTCCGAGGATCGCCGTGCTCGATGGAGTGCCGGTGGCGGGGGCATGAGGTCGATTCGCGGATGGGGCACCTGCGCGAGCGGAACCGGAAGGAGATCCGGCGGTGGCAGCCGGAGACGCCACTCAGATCACCGCAGACACCGGTGGCCGTATCGGCGGGCCGGGCAGTCACGTCCCGCGCCCGCGCCTGCGGGGGCTGGAGTGCTTCCTGGTCCTGCTGCTCTGCCTGGCTGTGCTCGAGGTCCACGATGTCGGATACCTGCTAAGCCAGCCGTACTGGAACGACGAGGCGTGGGTGGCGGTCACCGCCAGGTTCCCGCTGTCCCAGCTGCCAGCCCTGACCTCCACCACTCCCATCGGCTGGTCCTTCCTGCTCCGGCTGGTGACGGTCGGCCATAGCCAGAGCGGCAGGCTCCTGCCGCTTGCCTTCGCGGCCGCGGCCGTGGCGCCCGCCTACTGGCTCGCGCGCAGGCTTGCCTGGAAGCGGGCCACCTCTTCGGTCCTGGCTGGCCTGCTGGCCGCCGCCAGCGTGCTGCTGGTGCCCGCCATGCTCGTCAGGGACGACCTCAAGCAGTACACCGCCGACGCCTTCATCGGGCTGCTGGTCCTGGCCACAGCCTCGCGGCTGGAGCGCCAGTGGTCGCGACGCGGCCTGCTGCTGCTGTCGACTGCTGTCTGGGCCGGCATGCTGGTCAGCGATGCCGCGGCATTCGTGGGAGCGGCGGCGCTGGCGGCAATCTGCCTGACCCAGCTTGCGAGTCGGGCCTGGCGGCGGCTCGCGGAGGCCGTCGTCGTCACGGCCGGCACCGGTGTGCTGAGCCTGGGCGTCTACGAGGTGTTCTATGCCCGCGCCGTCGTGCCCGGCCTTGTCGCCTACTGGCAGGCGGTCGGCTCCTACCCGCCGCGCCACGGCGGACTGAGGACGGCCTACGCGTTCGTCATCCGGCGCTTCGATGATTACCACAGCTATTTCGGCCTCGGGCCGGCCTGGCTGGCCATCCCGCTCGTGCTGGCCGGCCTGCTGACCGTCGGCAGGCTTGGCAGGCCGGCCACGGCGGTCGCGATCGCTGTGCTGTGGCCGGAGATGCTGGCGCTGTCCGCGCTGCGGAAGTACCCGTTCCTCGATCTCAGGACGTCGACGTTCCTCTTCGCCATCACTGCCGTGACCGCAGCGATCGGCGTTGCCGGCATCTGCGGCGCGCTGGCATCGTGGCTGCGCCGCGCTGCCATCGCGACCACGGTGACGGCAGTGCTGGCTGGCGTGGCCCTGGCCCTGTTCGGCGTGGCAGTCGCGCCCTACGTGCGCAGTCACCAGATCCCGCTGGAGGACATCCGCCAGCAGACTGCCTATGTCGCGGCGCATGCCGCACCGGGCGACCCGATCGTGGTGAGCTCGAACAGCAACTGGGGTTTCGCCTACTACTGGCCGCGCGGGCAGCCCGCGCACCGGCCAGACACGGCAAACCTGCAGGGCTATGAGGCCTACTTCCCCGGCCAGCCACGGATCATCGTGGCCACGAACAGGGACGCGGCCGCCATCGGGACGGCGATGCGGCAGGCCCTGGCCGAGGTGACGCCGGGGACCTGCGCGCGCGTCTGGCTGGTGCGCACGCACGTGAGTACCGGCGAGCGCGCCGCGTGGATTGCCGTGCTCGGCGCGCTGCGGCTTACTGCCAAGGTACTGCCGGACGGAGTGGCGTACATCGAGCGCGGCCCGCCTCCGTGCCGAGGAGCGTAGCTGCCGTATCTCGCTCGGCCGGCCTCGGCTGTCCAGATCACGCACCGGACACGATCAGGTCTCGGAACGGCCCAGAAATATCGTTAGTCGGCGAAAAGCCGCACGCCCGTCCCAGACCCCCGTCCAGGGGCATTGCCTACCTTGTTGTAGGGTCGTTTCCTACTTAGCCTATAGCTAACATCGAATTAGCACGGCAGCGTCAGGGTTCGAGGGAGATACCGGACATGCGTAGGACCCATTACCTGGCGGCGGGAGCCGCCCTCGCGACCGCGGCCATCGCGCTGGCCGGATGTGGAGCAAGCAGTTCAAGTAGCGGGGGGCACGCCGAGAAGGGCGGCACCGTGTCGATCGCCTGGCCTGCGACGCCGAACTTCATCTTCCCGCTCGTCCCGGTGACCAACTCCGATGGCTACAACGGCAACCTCGCCGACCCGATGTGGCCCACGCTCGTCTACGAGGGCGACGGCGCGCTGTCGGCGATCAACCCGCAGGAGAGCCTGTACAGCTCGCTGACCTACTCGGGCGGCGACAAGACCATCACGATCGTGCTGAAGAAGTGGAAGTGGTCGGACGGGGTGCCGATCACGGCCAGGGACTTCACCTTCGCCTACAACCTGATCGCGGCCAACAGGACGGACTGGGACGACTACGTCCAGGGCCTGTTCCCCGACGACGTCGCCAGCGTCACGACGCCTGACGGCCCGTCCGGCAGCACGGTGGTGATCAACCTCACGCAGGCCTACAACCCGAACTTCTACACCGAGGACGTGCTCAACGAGATCCCGCTGTTGCCGCAGCACGCGTGGGACAAGACCTCGGCGACCGGCCCAGTGGGGAATTACGACGCGACCACCGCGGGCGCCAAGGCCGTCTGGAACTTCCTGCAAAAGGAGGGCGGCGACATGGCGACGTTCGCCACCAACCCGTTGTGGAAGGTGGTCGACGGCCCTTGGGCGCTGTCGCAGTTCGGAACCAACGGCTACTACAGCTACGTGCCGAACAAGAACTACTCAGGCCCGGACAAGCCGATCCTGTCCAAGGTCGAGAACGTCCCCTACACCACCGACACTGCCGAGCTCGACGCCCTGCGGGCGGGCAACACGCTGGACGTCGGCGGCCTGCCGCTGAACGACCTGGCCCAGGCGAACGCGCTGAAGGCCGAGGGCTACAGCATCGCCACCCAGCCCATCCCGGGCGTGGCCTTCATCGCGCCTAACCTGTACAACGCGAGCGTCGGCCCGATCCTGCAGCAGCTGTACGTCCGGCAGGCGATGGAATACCTCATCGACCGGACGCTGATCGTCTCGAAGGTCTACAACGGGTACGCCGACCCCGGTAACGGCCCGGTGTCGATCCTGGCGGCCGGCCAGTGGGTGTCGCCGCTTGAGAAGAGAGGCGGCCCGTACCCGTACGACCCGACCAAGGCCATCGCACTGCTGAAGGCGCACGGCTGGACGGTCACGCCGAACGGCACCAGCACCTGCGCCAGCCCTGGCTCCGCCGCCACCCAGTGCGGCGCTGGCATCACCAAGGGCGAGCCGCTCAGCCTGGTGCTTGCCTACTCCTCCGGCAGCACAAGCATGGACGAGCAGGAGGCCGACATCCAGTCGACCGAGGCCCTGGCGGGGATCAAGATCACCCTGAAGTCCGAGCCGTTCAACTCGCTCGTGTCCACGGTGGGCACCTGCAACGCCAGCTCGCACCCGGCCTCGCAGTGCGGCTGGCAGCTCGTGGACTTCGGCTATGACCCGTACCCGCTGTACCCGGCGGGCGACGGGATGTTCAACACCGACGGCAGCGGCAACCTGGGTGGCTACTCGAGCACGGAGATGAACAGCCTGATCAATGCGACCGAGTTCGGCTCGAACACGACGGCCGCCTTCTACGCCTACGAGGACTACGCGGCGCAGCAGCTGCCGTGGCTCTGGGTTCCTGATGCCTCCAACATCGCGGTCTACAAGAGCGACCTGCACGGCTACGCGCCGCTGAACCCGTTCTCCGGCGGGCTGAACCCCGAGCTCTGGTACTACACCTCGTGATCCATTCATGACCGGGTACCTGATCCGGCGCACGGGTCAGGCCCTGGTAGTGGTGATCGGCGTGATGATCATGACTTTTGTCATGATCCATCTGGAGCCGGGATCCGCTGCCAGGGCCTACCTGGGTCCCAAGGCGACGCCCAGCAGGATCGCCGTATTCAACGCGACCTACGGGCTGAACCAGCCGGTGACAGAGCAGTTCGTCAGCTATTTCTGGCACCTCATCCACGGCGACTTCGGTATCTCGTACTTCTATCAGCAGCCCGTGTCGACCCTGATCGTGGAGCGGCTGCCGTCGGACTTCTTCCTGGTCGGGATCTCCTCCGTGCTGGCGGTCCTGATCGCCCTGCCCACGGGGATCTACCAGGCGGTCAGGCGCACCAGGCTCTCCGACAACCTGCTCACTACCACCGCGTTCGTGCTCTACGCGATGCCGGACTTTTTCTTCGGGTTCCTGCTAATCGCCGTTTTCGCCATCCAGCTGCACTGGCTGCCGGCAGGCTTCAACCAGGCGGAGGGTTCGTCCTTCACCATCGGCGGGATCCTCGCGCAGCCCGCCGCGCTCGTGCTGCCCATCACGCTGCTGACCTTCACCAGCATCTCGGGCTGGAGCCAGTTCATGCGCTCGTCGGCGATCGAGACGCTGGCGCAGGATTACGTCCGGATGGCCAAGGCCAAGGGCCTGCCTGATCGCCTTGTGCTCGCCAGGCACGTGGCGCGCAACTCGTCACTGTCGATCATCACCCTGCTCGGCCTGTCCCTGCCGAACCTGGTGGTCGGCGCCGTCATCACCGAATACATCTTCAACTACCCGGGCCTCGGCGTGCTGTTCCTCGGCGCAGCCCTGGACCATGACTTCCCGATCATGATGGCAAGTGAGCTGATCGTCGGCGTGACGACAGTAGTCGGAAACCTGGCAGCAGACGTCGCCTATGGCATGCTCGACCCGAGGATCCGCCATGCCGGCTAGGGCAGCAAACGTTCAGGTCACCTCCGCGCCGGACCGGCCGGGCGAGGGCGGCGCGGTCCAGACCACCCAGGGCGGCCGGCTGTCCATGGCCGCGTTCCTGCACAACTGGCAGGCCCGGATCGGCATCGGCACCGTCGTGCTGATCGCGCTGTTCTGCTTCGTCGGGCCGTTTATCTACCACACTAACCAGGGCGTCTCTGGGCTCAATCTGAACAACGAGAACCTGCCGCCTGGGGCCGGGCACCCGCTCGGCACCGACGCCTCGGGGTACGACATCCTCGGCAGGCTGATGCTGGGCGGACAGTCGTCGCTGGAGCTTGGCTTCGCGGTCGCCGCCGCGACCACGATCCTCGGCACGCTGTACGGTGCCGTCGCCGGCCTGGTGCCCGGCTGGGCCGACGCGATCATGATGCGGATCATCGACACCCTGCTGGCGGTGCCCGTGCTGATCCTGCTGCTGATCCTGGTGAACATCGTCACGCCGAGCCTGTGGATGATCATCGTCCTGCTGTCGGCATTCTCCTGGCTGGGGCTCTCCCGGCTGGTGCGCGGCGAGGTGCTCGGCCAGCGGACCAGGGAGTTCGTGCTGGCGTCGCGGATGATGGGCGGGACCACCTGGCGGATCCTCACCCGGCACATGCTGCGCAACACCGTTGGCGTGGTGGTGGTGAGCGCGACGTTCACCATCTCCGACTCGATACTCGGCCTGTCGACGCTGAGCTTCCTGGGCCTTGGCCTGCCGCCACCGGAGGCAGACTGGGGCAGCATGCTCAGCAATGGGCTCAACTACCTCTACGACGGCTACTGGTGGATGGTGTACCCGCCGGCCCTCATCCTGATCATCACCATCATCGCGTTCCGGCTGATCGGCGATGCGCTGCGCGACTCGCTGGACACCCGGCTGCAGCGCCGCTAGCGCGAACGCTACGTGATCACGCAAGCCCTGCCCTCGGAGCCCGGTCCGCCGGGAGTCGGGCGGACCGGTAGCCAGCGAGCGCGATCCAGAGCAGTTCAAGCCCGAGGAAGATGCGCTCGTACAGCCCGCCGGGCGCGTGCTTGTGCCCGGCCGCGGAGGCGAGCAGCAGGAACGCGGCGGCTCCGAGCGCCGAGATGACCAGCAGCACGGTCCCGGTCGGCCGCCAGCCGGGATCGGACCGCAGGCTGGCCGAGATCAGGATTGTGCCGACCGCGACGCACACGAAGGCGACGAAGGCCAGCGTCAGGTGCACGAGGCCGCTGGCGTTCAGTGGCTGTCCCTCCACGTCGTCGGCGAAGAACGCGAGCAGGCCGGAGCACACTGCCCAGATGACCAGCAGGACGCGGCCGCCGGTGGCGCGGCTGTCGCGGCTGTCCACTCTGGGCACCCGCGCGAGCGCGCCGACCACCGCCAGCGACAGCGCGCAGCGGAGCAGGAAATTCAGGTCCATCACCCAGAACCACGGGCCGCGGCCGTAGTCGCTCTCGGCGTTGTACAGCAGGCTGTATCCGGGACGGAGGAACCTCAGCAGCACGTCCACGGCGACGTATGCGATCACCCCGGCCAGCGCGCACCAGCCAAGTGTCTTCGCGGTTTGCAGGTGGTGGCGCCGCGGGGCGGCGGTGGCGGTGCTCACCGCCGAGCCCGCCGCAATGGCAATAGGCAACCTAGTTGCATAGTTTGAGTATGCTGGTGCGATGCCCGCTAAGTCAACGCCAGCAGCGGCTTACCAGTTCGGCGACCTGCTGGCGCTGGCCCGGCAAAGCTGGCTCCGCCAGATGTCGCTGCGGCTGGCTGAGCGCGGCTACCCCGACTACCGGCGATCCGATGCGGCCGTCACCCGGCTGCTGCGGCGCGGCCCGGTTCCGGTCGGCCGGCTCGGCGCTGCCCTCGGCGTCACCCGGCAGGCCGCGCGCAAGGTCGCCGACGGGCTGCAGCGCCGGGGCTTCGCCACGATCCAGCGCGACACGGCCGATGCCCGCCAGCTCAACGTCGCGCTCACCCCGGCCGGGCACGCCTTCACCGGGGCCGTGGTCGCGGTCATCGAGGAGCTCAACCGCGAGGTGGCCAGGCGAGCCGATCTCGCGCACCTCGCCGCTGCCGATGCCGTGCTGCGCCTTGTCATGTTCGACGACAGCACCAGGCAACGGGCTGCCCGCATCCCGGGCCCGCCCACGCCATGATCCGGAAGAGTTAGCCGGGCTATCCGGCTGACTCTTCCTGCTGACGTGAACCGCCTCTAGTCCGCCGAGATGCGGGTGCCGAGATCGGCGCCCTCGCAGATCTTGCGCATGACTCCGACCGCGCCGACGTCGAAGACGTGCATCGTCAGGCGCTGCTCGTTCGCGAGCACGAAGGCGCTGGTGTCCATGACTCGCACGCCCGCGGCAAGTGCCTCGTCGTAGGTGAGCTCGGAGTACCTGACCGCGTTCGGGTTCTCTCGCGGATCACTGTCGTACACGCCGTCGACGCCGCGCTTGGCAACCAGCAGCGCGTCGGCGTCCAGTTCCAGCGCGCGCTGCACCGCGGGGTAGTCGGTGGTTACGTAGGGCTGGCCGATCCCGCCGGCCAGCAGCACGATCAGGCCGCGCTCCAGGTGCCGGACCGCCCGGAGCCGGATGAACGGCTCCGCCACGCTCTGCATCGGCAGGGCCGTCATCACCCGGACGTCGATGTCGGTCCTGGCGGTCAGCGCGCCCCGCAGCATCAGCGCGTTCATCACGGTGCCGAGCATGCCGATGTTGTCCGCCTCGGCCCTGCTGATGCCCCAGCCCTCGGCCATCCGGCCGCGGAAGTAGTTCCCGCCGCCCACCACCACGGCGACCTGCACGTCAAGGTCGCGAACGGACAGCACTTCCTCGGCGACCATGGCCAGCGCCTCGGGATCGACCCCGCTGGTGGCGGGCCCGGCAAGGGCCTCGCCGCTGAGCTTCACGACGACCCGGCGGTAACGCGGCACGGTCATGGCACCCCTTCCCGGCCGCCGGCGCGACCGCCGCCGCCACGCTACCGCATGACCCGGTCCGCCCTGCCCCGCGCGGCGGCGGGCACCATCCGAGCGACACTCCGCACGGATCAGATCCCGATGTTGGGAAAGGCCAGGAAGTAGGAACCCCACCAGGCGCTCACCAGGATGACGGTCGCCGCCAGGATGATCTTGTTGCGACGGGTCACGGCGGTGAACGCCTCCGCGACCGGGACAAGCAGCGGGAAGTACGGCATCAGGAACCTGGCCATAGCGAACCACATGTTGGAGCCGCTCAGGATGAACAGGATGCCGATCCAGATCCAGGCCTTCAGTTCGAGCGGCACGCGGCGGTCCAGCGTGACGATGCAGGCCGCAGCGATCGAGGCCAGCGTCAGTACCCCGACGATCGTGAAGGTGATGCCCTCCTGGTTGATGCGGTCGCCCATTTCGATGATCCACAGCAACGTCTGGTAGGTGTACTTGCCGAAGTCGAAGTATGAATCCCATCCTGGCGCGCGAACCGAAATGAACCACGCGCGCAGGTTATGCACCCGCAGCCCGATGTAGAGCAGGTAGCCGGCTAAGCCAGCCGGTGCGATGAGCATCGCCACCAGCGCCCGCCACGGGCTGCGGCCGCGGAATGCCCCCACCGCGGACGCCAGGCAGACCACGGCGATCAGCGGGATCGATTCCGGCCTCAGCGCGCCAGCGGCGATGGTCAGCACGGCGGCGGTCAGCCACCGGCCCTCGATGAGCGCATACAGCGCCCAGGCCGCCAGGGCGGTGAAGAGCGCCTCGGTGTACACCATGGACTGGAAGAAGGCCGTCGGCATCACGGCCCACAGCCCGACCGTAACCAGCGCCACGGCATGGGAGGTGTAGCGAGTCACCAAGTTATAGATGCCTGCCGCCGCGACCAGGCTGCTGACCGCAGATATCGCCAGCCCGACCGCGGACACGTTCAGGGCCGTGAGGTCCGCTCCGATGCGCATCAGCAGCGGCAGCAGCGGAAAGAACTCCAGCCGCATCTGGGCGGGAACGCCCGGCGCCCAGTAGACAAGCTGCCGTTCATAACCCTGCAGGGCGATCGCCCGGTACCAGCTCGCGTCACCGCCTACTTCGAGCGACTGGAGCAGCTGGAAGTGACCGAGGCTCAGCATGAGCCATATCACGGCCATCATTGCCAGGTGAGCGACTCCGTAGATCGCGACGGGCCGGCTGTAGCGGTAAGTCGCTATGCGCTGTGCCCAGTGCCGTAAGACTCCAGGGCCTACCTCGATTGGGTGTGCGGTTGCAGGTGTATCCAGTGCCATTGGTGGCGCACCAATCGTCTACGAGATCGGAAAATGGGGAAGGTGGCCACGCGGTTGGCAGACGGTCCGCACGCCCCCGGGGGTGCCGCCGGGGATACACACCCCGACCCGGCGGCTGCCAAATCTAAGATAACGCGCCGTATACCTTCGCCTCACACAAAGTAGCTATCCGGTGCGCTGGAGATTCGGGCTGCCGGGCGACCGCCGGTGCGCCGGAGATTCGGGCTGCCGGGCGACCGCCGGTGCGCCGGAGATCCGGGCTGCCGGGCGACCGCCGGTGCGCTGCGGATCCGGGCCGCCGGCGACCGCCGGAGGGCTCGGCCGCCAGCCGACCAGATGCGGACGGGCGCGGCCCGTTCCGATAACGGGACGCTAGCCTGGGGCAGAGCAGTCAGCTCCTCCCGAGGCCGATTGGAGCATGCCGATATGTCCCTCTTCCAGCGCGCACACGATGTCGTGGCAGCCAAGGCCAACAAGGCGCTCGACGCGGCCGAGAAGCCCGACGAGATGCTGGACTATTCCTACGAGCAGATGCTGGACCAGATCACCAAGGTGCGGCAGGCACTGGTCAGCATCGCAGCCTCCCGCAAGCAGATCGAACTGCAGGAGCAGCAGCTCCAGGGCACCGTGGACCATCTCAATGACCAGGCCAAGGCCGCGCTGGCGCAGGGCAGGGAGGACCTGGCCAGGGAGGCGCTGAATCGCAAGGCCGCGGCGCAGCAGCAGATCGATGGCATGGAGCCGCAGCACCAGGAGCTGACGCAGCAAGAGCAGAAGATGGAGCAGACGCTGTCGGCGCTGCAGCAGCGGGTCAACAGCTTCCGCTCGCAGAAGGAACTGCTGAAGGCGCAATACACCGCCGCGCAGGCGGAGAGCTCGGTCAACGAGAGCGCCGCCGGGATCTCCGGCACTTTCGGTGACGCCGGGGCCGAGATTCAGCGCGCGCAGGACAAGATCGCGAACATGCAGGCCAGGGCCGGAGCGATGGACGAGCTGATCCAGTCCGGCGTGCTTGAGGACGTCGGCGGCAGCACCGACGACATCCAGAAGGAACTGGACGAGGCTGGTCAGGCCGCGGAAGTGGATAAGGAGCTTGCGGCGATGAAGGCGCAGATCGGCACCTCGACCCCGCCGCCGCAGCTGCCCTCGGGTAGCTAAGTTCTGGTGCGGGTTCCGTCCCGCTGCGCGTGAAAACGTGTTGGCGGCGTCAGGCGCGCACTGCGACTATCCATCGGTGGCTCTGGAAATAGTGACCTCGTCGGAGCGCCACGACCTCGATGATGAGGCGCGGGCAGCGTTCCGGCAGAACTGGCCGGAGTTCATCTTCCACGACCCGGTAGCCGCGCAGTTCATCGGCCGTGTCGAGAGGTATTTTCCGTACTACGACGTCATGCTGCTCGACGAGGGACGCGTCGTTGCCGGCGGCTGGGGCGTGCCGCTGGCGTGGGACGGATCGGTGGCCGGGCTGCCCGACGGCGGTTACGACGGTGCGCTGACAGTGGCCGTGACCGGGCACGACGACGGCGTTCAGGCTGACACGCTCTGCATCATGGCAGCGGCGGTCCGGGCCGACCGGCAGGGCGGGGGACTGGCCGGGCAGGCGCTCACGGCGCTGCGGGAGCGGGCCGCGCACTCCGGGCTGGAACGCGTGATCGCGCCGGTCCGGCCGTCGCTGAAGCCCCGGTACCCGCTGACCGCTATGGCCGAGTTCGCCGGCTGGACGCGCGCCGACGGGCTGCACCTGGATCCGTGGATCCGCACCCATCAGCGGCTCGGGGCAACGATTCTCGGGCCCGCGGCGAGATCTATGGTCATCACCGGCACGGTGGCGGAATGGGAGGAATGGGCCGCGATGGCGTTCCCGTCCTCGGGCAGCTACGTGGTCCCCGGAGCTCTGGACCTAGTCCAGATCGACCGCGATCAGGACGTGGGCACCTACGCCGAGACCAACCTCTGGATGCGGCACCGTTAGCGGCTGCCGGGTCCGCCGACGTGACCGTCGCTATCATCACGCGTATGGGCTTTCCTTGACTGTGAGCTGCTGAGCTAACGGCTCGCGGGCCTCCTTCCTCGCCGGGACACGACATGGCCACGACGAGGAAGGACCCCGATGAGTTCCGTGCTACGCAGGGCCAGGCCGGCAGTGGCCGGGCTGCTGGCCGCGCTCGCCATCGAGTTCGCCGACGAGCTGGTGGACGGTACCAAGAGTGCCGCCATGCCGCTCATTAAGCATGACCTTGCGCTGACCTACTTCCAGGTTGGCCTGCTAGCCGCGGTGCCGTTGCTGCTGGGCAGCGTGCTCGAGGCGCCGGTCGGCGTGCTGGCCGGCACCGGCCGCCGCCGCCGCTGGTTCATCCTGGCCGGCGGGCTGGTTTTCGTCGCGGCCGTGCTCGGTGCCGGGCTTGCGCCGTCGTTTGCCGCGCTGCTGGCCGCCCTGGTGATCTTCTTTCCGGCGTCAGGCACGTTCGTCAGCCTGACGCAGTCGGCGATCATGGACGCCGACCCGGATCGGCGCGCTCACTACATGGCCAGGTGG
>DASPWG010000178.1:0-12699 GCA_035621915.1 Streptosporangiaceae bacterium | reverse complement strand
GCGCCGGAGTCGGTCACCATCGGGCGACCGGCGGCCGCCCAGTCCTGCATGCCGCCCGCCACGTTGACCGCCTGCCAGCCAGCACCCGAGAGCGCCTGCGCGGCCCTGGACGACCGGCTGCCGGAACGGCAGACCACATATACGACCTCGTCCTGCGGCACCTCGGCCGCGCGGGCGCTCAGTTCCCCCAGCGGGATGTGCCGCGCACCGGGCGCGTGCCCCGCCGCCCACTCGTCGTCTTCCCGGACATCCAGCAGCCAGGCATCGTCGGGCACGCTCGCGGCTGGCACGTCGGGCAGTCTGTCCCCCATCGCTGTGTGCTCCTCGCGTTGCGGTGATGTCTTGCCACCCTACGAGCACCAGAGCCGATCCGGCGACCTCCATCGACAGCGTTCACTGGCCGTGCCCGCGTACTGGCCCGCCCCGGACTGGCCTGCAGCAAGCCCGGCTACCGCGGTCGCCGGGTCAGCTCGGCTGTCAGGCGGGCAGCCGAAGGCCGTACGCCAGCAGGCTGACGTCCGGCGCGGGCGACCAGTCGCGTTCGGGCAGGCGGACGAATCCCGCTTCCTCGTACAGGTGATGGGCGGCCCTCATGGCCGGCTGGGTAAACAGCACCAGGTGCCTGACCTGCTCGCGGATGGCCCGCTCGATCACTGCCCTCAGGAGCGCGCGGCCGACGCCGAGGCCGCGGGCCCGCGGCAGCACAGCCAGCGCCCGTATCTCAGCCTCGTCCGGACTCCTCACCAGCGGACCGGCATCCGGCCAGCCCTGCATCATGACAGTGCCCGCGAGATCGCCGTCAGCCCCCGCCGCGACCAGGACGTGCCCCGCGCCACCAGCGCCAAGCGCGCGCAGCGTGGACTCGTAATCGGAGTCCGCCGCCAGGAAATTGTCCGCGCGGTACGCCGCGACCCTGATCTCGCCGACCTCGGCAAGCTCAGCCGGCAGCGCGTCCCTGATCACCATGCAGTCATCTAACCAGCCGGTGATGAGTGTCCGGTTCGCCCGTTCCGCGCCGCGACTCGTCGCCGCGGGAACAGGCCGACTGGCCGACCTCAGTCCTCGGCTGGCCCGTCGGGGCGGGCCATCAGCTCGTAGGCAGGCCGCAGCACGCTGGCCAGGTCCTGGCCCGCCACCGTGATCGGCGGCGGCTCGAAGCCGCGCAGCAGCAGGTCAGCGGGCGCGGCCGGGGCCGGCGGCAGGGCCCGCAGCCGGGCCGGGCTGAGCCCGGAGGACCAGAATCCGTCGATGCAGTCTGCAAGCGGCCGGTCCGCTGGCTGCCGGTCGCCCGGCTGCCGCGCGGGCTGGCCGGCCGTGCCGCCGGCCTGCCCTGGCCCGGTCCGCGCGCGCAGCGCGGCAAGCAGGTCCTCCCTGCCCTTCCCCCGCCAGGCCAGGATGCCGAACGGGTCGTCGTCGAACGCCTCGGCGAGCACGTAGCAAACTGCCGCCAGGTGCTTGCACGGCACTCCCCAGTCCGGGCACGAGCACGACATCATCAGGTCGCGCGGCGACCGCGGAAACAGCGGAGTGCCGCAGGAGGTGAAGATCTCCTCGATCTCGGCGGGCATCTCGCCCGCCAGCAGCCGGGCGCGGAACACCGCCCTGGCCGCCAGCGCCTGTTCGACCTTGCGCCACTGCGGCTTGGTCAGCGGGACGACCGTCAGCACCACCTTGTACGGCTTCGGCCTTGAGCCCTGCACCTGCGCGCTGACGTGCCCGGTGCCGATCGTCAGGCTCAGCACCTGGCCGGACCTTGCGTAGTTCTTGCCCCGGCTCAGCCGGCTCTGCATGCCGAACGACTCCAGCACGTCAATGAACCGGCGTGACCACCACTGCTCGCCGATAGCACCGCGCTTGCTGCGTGCCTTGATGCCCCCCGCAGCCTTGCGCGGCCGGGATGGTGGCGGGAACCCGCCTTGCCACGCCCGGCGGCCGGCCGGCGGCTCGTTCCGGTCCGGCGGGATATCGCCCCACGGGCCCTGGATGACGGTCACTGGGCTGGCCTCACTGTGCTGGCCTTTAGGGCTGGCCTCATTAGGGCTGGCCTCAGCAGGGCTGGCTTCATTGCGAGACCGCCTCGGGCGAGAGCGATATGACGTCGCGCAGGTCGGCAACCGACAGCTCGGTCAGCCAGCTCTCGCCAGTGCCAACGATCTTGTCGGCGAGCGCCTTCTTCTCCTCGATCATCGCGTCGATCCGCTCCTCGACGGTGCCGACGCAGACGAACTTGCGGACCTGCACGTCGCGCCGCTGCCCGATGCGGAAGGCGCGGTCGGTGGCCTGGTCCTCCACGGCCGGGTTCCACCAGCGGTCCACGTGAATCACGTGACTGGCCGCGGTGAGATTGAGCCCGGTGCCGCCGGCCTTGAGGGAGAGCAGGAAGAGCGACGGTCCGGTTCCCTCCTGGAATTCCGTCACCATCTCGTCGCGCTTCTTCTTCGGCGTGCCACCGTGCAGGTACAGCACCTCGCAGCCGAGCCGCGCGGCCAGGTACGGCTGCAGCATGTGGCCGAACTCGGCGTACTGGGTGAAGCACAGCGCCTTGTCGCCGCCGGTGACGATCTCCTCCGCGATCTCCTCGAGCCGGGCCAGCTTGCCTGACCTGCCGTCCAGCCGGGAACCGTCGGCCAGCAGGTGCGCCGGATGGTTGCAGACCTGCTTGAGCCTGGCCATCGTGGCGAGCACCAGCCCGCGGCGCTCGATGCCAGGCTCGGCGGCCTCGATCCGCTCCATCATGTCGTCTACCGTCGCCTGGTAGAGCGAGGCCTGCTCGGGCGTCAGGTTGCACCAGACCTTCATCTCAAGCTTGTCCGGCAGGTCCGCGATGATCGTCTTATCGGTCTTCAGCCGGCGCAGGATGAACGGCCCGGTGATCCGCCGCAGCCGGGCGGCCGCCTCCTCGTCGCCAGCCCGCTCGATCGGGATGGCAAACCGCTGTCTGAACTTCTCGGCTGGCCCGAGCAGGCCGGGGCTGGTGAACTCCATCAGCGACCACAGGTCCGACAGCCGGTTCTCGACCGGGGTGCCAGTCAGCGCGATACGGGAACGGGCCGGGATGGCCCGCACCGCCTGCGCCTGGCGGGTGCCCGAGTTCTTGATGTTCTGCGCCTCGTCGCAGATGACCCTGGCCCAGTGCACCCGGCTCAGTGCCTCTCGGTCCCTGGTGGCCACCCCGTAGCTGGTCACCACCAGGTCAGCTGCGGTCAGCGCCGCCGTCAGGTCTGCTCCGGTCAGCCTGTCGCCGCCGTGGTGGACGTGGACCGCAAGGCCGGGGGTGAACCGGGCCGCCTCGCGCTGCCAGTTCCCCACCAGCGACATCGGGCAGACCAGCAGGCTCGGGCCGCGGCGGGTGCCGTCGTCCTGCTCGTGCGCGAGCAGCGCCAGCGAGGCCGCGGTCTTGCCCAGGCCCATGTCGTCGGCCAGGATCGCGCCAAGCCCGGCTCCGCCGAGGAAGGTCAGCCAGGACAGGCCGCGCTCCTGGTAGGGGCGAAGCTGGCCGTGGAACGAGGCTGGAGTGACCATCGGAGCGAGCCGCTGCTCGGCCTCGCCCGAAAGCAAGTCGCCAAGCCAGCCGTCGGCGCTGACCTCGACCGTCGGCAGGTCGGCGGTCTCGCTGAGCCCGGCCGCCAGCGCTTCGCCGGATGTCATCACGCCGGAACCCCGGCGTTCCAGGAACTTGAGCGCCGCCTGCAGGTGTCGCTCGTCCAGTTCGACCCACTGGCCGCGGACCCTGACCAGCGGCACCTTGAGCCGGGCCAGCTCGGCCAGCTCCGCCTCGGTCAGGGTCTGGCCGCCAACAGCGAGCTCGTAGGAGAAGTCGACGAGGTCGTTGAGCCCGAACTTCCCGGCAGCCGGCGCGGACGCGGCCGAGGCCGCTGTCCGCGACCGCAGGTTCAGCCGCAGGCCGAGCCGCGACTTGCGCACCCAGTCGGGCAGCAGCACGCCGAAGCCCGCGCCGGCCAGCATGGGGCCGGTCTCCTTGAGGAACCGCAGCGCCCCGGCGTTGTCCAGCTCGGCCGCCTCGGGCGCGGCGGCCTGCAGCTCCGCGTCCAGGCTGGGGAACAGTCTCGAGGCGCGGCCAAGCCCGGCGAGCAGGTCCTCCTCGGGATACGGGATGCCCACTGCCGCCCAGCCGTCGGCCGTGTCACCTGACCAGATCTCGGCCGCGGGCAGCAGCAGGCTCGGGTCGTCGGTGGATTGCAGCGCGAACTCGACCCGCCAGCGGGCCTGCCCGGCACCAGCGGCGTGGTCCCGGGCCGGCGCGTCCTCGTCCTGCTCATCCGGCTGGTCGTCAGGCGGTGGCTCCACCAGCTTGAAGCAGGTGCGGACCGGGCCTGGCGGCAGCTGCGCCGCGTCCTGCCAGCTCCACAGCGCGAAGGCCAGCTGGGCAGCGGCCACGCCGTCCCTGGGACCCACGGCGACCTCGCCGCTGTCCCCGGTCAGGGCGGCCAGCCAGCGCTCGGTGAGCGGCTGCGCGGCCGTCGCCCTCGTCTGCGGCAGCAGCGAGAAGCCGGGCTCGCGCTCAAGCCGCCGCCGGACCGCCGCGTCCGTGAGCCGCTCGAGGGCCTGGCCGAACATGGCCTCCTGCGGCTCGCCCGTTTCGCTAGTGGCGCGGCACAACGGCGGCAGCGCCGCGGTCAGCTCCCGCGCGCGCAGCGCGTCCGGCCCGGCGAGGACCGGGCGCCAGATGGCCATGTAATTACCGTCGTCGACCTTGTCAAGGCCGGGCAGCACTCGCCCGCGGGCCGCCAGGTCCGCCGCCAGCGCCCCGGTGGCAGCCAGGTAATGCACGCTCCCGCTCATCACCGCGCGCCCCGATCGCGCGCCGTGCGGGCCAGTCGCCTGGTCCGCGGCGGCGAACCCGTCCAGCTCAAGCTGGCCGGCCACCGGCTGGCCGGTAGGCGGCTGGCCGATGAGTGCCAGCAGCGCGAGGGCGGGAGCCGGATCGAAGGTCAGCGTGAGCACCCGCCAGGCGTTCAGCGGCTGCGCACCCGCGCCGCTCCCAGCCGGGCGCCTTGGCACTATGTCGTCCCTGATGAGGTCCGGCGACGGCGCCGGGCTGGCCGCGCTGCCGGGCAGCCAGAGGGTCAGCTCGTCGTCGGCCGCCTTGCGCACCAGGTCGCCGACGGTTTCGCCGAACTCGGCCAGCGCGTCGGCAACCACGTCAGGGCTGGCGCAGAACGGGTGGCTGCGCGGTACCCGCGACGGCCGGGCCGACCTTGCGGGCACAGCAGACGGCAGCTCAGAGTCCTCGGCCCACAGCGCGAGCACTCCCTGCGCCCAGACACCGTGGATCGCCAGCATGACCCGTACTCCCGAAACTGACAGACGATCTGCTCAGGAACCTAGCAACCTCATCGCGGCGACACGCCGCGAAACGCGGTGCCGCCGGAATTGTCCGGGCATGGGACTGGCGGCACAACCGCGGCCCTGCGGGCGTCATTACGCGGACGGGGACCCGTTTCCCGAAGACGAGGGCGCAGCAGGGGCGTGCTGGTCGCCTCGGGCGGCCTCGGCCTCGGCCTGCGCTGCCTCGGCCCGCGCCGCCTCGTTGACCTTCTTGAGCTGCTTGACCAGGGACCTGAATACGAAGTACAGGATGACGGCCATGCCGAACACGACCAGGAAGGCAATGGTTCCCGGCTGATCGAAGACGCTCGCCGACGATGACGAGGCTGCCAGCGCAATCACAGGGTTACTCTCTCCCGGATCCCGGCGAAAAGGTCATCCTCAGGGCCGCCGGCATCCACAACTGACCTGGCGAGATGATAGTCCTCGGTCGGCCAGGCGACGCGCTGGACCTCCGCCGGGCAGGCAAACCAGTCGCCCTCGGGATCGACCTGGGTCGCGTGCGCGATCAGCGCCTGGTTGCGGAGGTCGAAGTACTCGCCGCAGGGAACCCGGGTTGTTATCGCGTACCGCGGCCGGCCGTCCTCGTCATCGTCGTCGGTCCACTCGCCCAGCCGGTCGGCAAACGGCGACTCCATGCCGAGCCTGAGCATCTCCTCGTGCAGCGCGAGAAACCTGGCCCGGTGGAAGGTCACGAAGTAATACAGCTTCAGGGGCTGCCAGGGTTCGCCGCAGTCCGGATAGCGCTCCGGGTCCGCCGCGCCCTCGAAGGCCTCCACCGACACCTGGTGGCACTTGATGTGGTCGGGATGCGGATATCCCCCGTTCTCGTCGTAGGTGAGGATGACGTGCGGCCGGAACTCGCGGACCGCCGCGACCAGCGGCCTGGCCGCGATCTCTAGCGGCTGCATCGCGAAGCATCCCTCGGGCAGCGGGGGCTGCGGGTCGCCCTCGGGCAGTCCGGAGTCGACGAAGCCCAGGAAGCGCTGCTGTACTCCGAGGATCTCGCGCGCCCGTTCCATCTCGGCCCGGCGCACGGCAGGCAGGTCTGCGCGGATCTCCGGGAGTTCCATGGCCGGGTTGAGGATGTCGCCGCGCTCGCCGCCGGTCAGCGTGCAGACCAGTACCTCGACGCCCTCGCGCGCGTACCTGGCCATCGTGGCGGCACCCTTGCTCGACTCGTCATCGGGGTGAGCATGCACCGCCATGAGCCTGAGCTTGCCGTCGGGCTGGGCAGCGTCGGGCATGGTGTGGCTGCCGACCACGCCCTGGCCGGGAGATCTGAGCACGAAGTAATCCACCTCGACGTCTCGTCAGTAGATGCGCACCCGCAGGCTGCCAACTGTACGGGCACGCAGCCGTGCGGCCTGCAAACCAGACCAACAGGCCGATCTGCCTAGCCTGCAACGGCCGTCGTGCAGGACAACGCGGGCGCCGATGCGGCTCATTCCCGCCGGTCAGCCGGACCGCCGCGGGAGCCTGCCTCAGACGCAGGGCGAGCCCGGCGCCGGCGCTCGACGAGCCACGACCCGATGCCGAAGCACGGCAGCGCTACGGCCAGCAGCAGCGCGCTGCCGGTAAATGCGCTCTCCAGGAACTGATTGGCCACCCTCGCGACGCCGTAGTAGTAGAGCAGCACGATGGCCATCAGCAGCACGTAGCCGCCGACCGCGGTGCCAACCACGTGCGCGGCCAGCCGCGGCCAGCCTGGCCGGAACCGCCTGGCAAAGCGGCTGGGACCCCTGCCGCGAGCGCCCTCGGCCAGGTCGTCCGGAAGCGCAGGGGCTGCCGCTGCGCCGGACGCGGGCGCCGCGCCGGGCGCGGGCGGCGCGCCGGCCCGGTGCTGTGCGCCAGCCGCGGGCCCTTCACGCGCCGGAAGCTCTGCGCCGGCCGCAGGTTCTTCGCCGGCCGGGTGCTGTGCGCCAGCCGCGGGCCCTTCGCCGAGTGCGTGCCCAGCGGCAGGGTCATGGCCGGTCGCGGGCCCCGCCTGGCCGTCACGCGACGCACGCCTGTCCAGGCGCAGGCCGACCGCGAGCACGGCCATGAGAATGATGTAGCCGGAAGTGATCGGGACTATGTCCTGCGGAACGAGTTGCGATGACACCTCAGCCCGCCCGCCTGCCCATGCGGCGTCTGCCGGTCACGTCAGTGGCCGCCGTCATGCGCGTAGCAGGAAGTGCCAGCCGCGCACGAAGATATGCCAGCCGAACCACAGCCAGAGCGCGAACAGCGCCCACCTGCCAGCCGGATATTTCATGATTGCCCGGAAGGTGGCGCTAAGCGTGGGCACAGTGCCGCTGATGTGGCTCAGGGCGAGCCCCTCCCAGGCAAAGATGGCGCCGAATAGCAACGCCCAGACCACGTAACCGACCACCGGATGATCTCCCACTACTGACCTCCCAGGTCCGGGCCTCCCTGCCGCCTTGGCCGGGACGGCTGAGCCTCTGGCGACGGTCTACCACCGCCAGGCCGCGCCCAACATGGAAAACAGCCGGTTATTGCCCAATGAGGGGTCTGTCTGGGGCCTGGATCACCCGCCCGGGCCGCCTTATCCCGCTTTTCGTTCAGTTCGCGGACCGTTTTCCAATACTTTGCCCCAACGAAAAGCGGGATAAGGCCAAACGCCATGCGCCGAACTCGCAGGCCACTCGGCGGTGTGGGCAGGGATTTTGACCTAGTTCGCCCCGGCTTGTTTAGCCTGGGGCATTGACAGGTACGACGTACTCACGGAGCCTTGTTAGCCTCGAAGGATTACCCATAGGCTGCAAGGCCCAGCGGAATGAACCCCCTAGACTCCGCACCCATCCGAGGAGTACCCGTGACCGAGACGCGCGACGACAGTCTTACCTGGCTCACGCAGGAGGCGTATGACCGGCTCAAGGCTGAGCTGGATCACCTCTCGGGTCCAGGCCGGATCGAGATCGCGAAGAAGATCGAGGCGGCGCGGGAAGAGGGCGACCTCCGGGAGAACAGCGGCTACCACGCCGCGAAGGACCAGCAGGGCATGCAGGAGGCCAGGATCCGCCAGCTGGCGCACATCCTGGAGAACTCGCGGGTCGGTGAGCCTCCGCGAACCGAGGGAGTCGTGGGTCCCGGGATGACCGTCACGGTCAGGTTCCAGGGCGACAACGAAGAGGTGACGTTCCTGCTCGCCTCCCGCGAGGAGGTGGGCTCGCCTATCGACGTGTACTCGCCCAAGTCGCCGCTGGGCGCCGCGATCGCCGGCAAGAAGGTCGGCGAGACCGCGACGTACAACCTCCCGAACGGCCGCGCTACCTCCGTCGAGATCATCGACGCGGTGCCCTACGGCGGCATCTAACAGCGGCATCTCGCGGCGGCTAGCCACCAGAAGAGCTAGCCACCAGAAGACAAGCAAAAGCGGCTCGGGCCGCCTGGCCAGTCTGGCCGGGCGGCCCGAGCCGCTTAGTACAGGGAACTCAGTGCACGAGTTCCGCGGCCGTGGCTGCCTGCTCGGCAGCGTGCTCGGCGCGGCCCCGGAGCGGGATCTCCTTGATGCACAGCGCCAGCACGAACACCAGCACAGTCGCGGGGATCGTCCACAGGAACACGCCGTCCGCGGCGTGGCTGATGGCGAAGAACGCCGCGTCCCTGATCGGTGCCGGGAGGCTGTTGATCGTCACCGGGTCGAACTGGCCGTTGTTCGCCGCCAGGTGCACGCCTGGCAGCCTGGCGGTCATTGCCCCGGTGAGGCGCCGCACGAAGATCACGCCGAACAGCGAGACCCCGATCGATCCGCCGATCTGCTGGAAGAACGCGCGGGAGCTGCTGGCCACGCCCATGTCGGCCAGGCCCACGCTGTTCTGCACGATCAGCGAGGTGATCTGCATCAGGAAGCCCATCCCGATGCCGAGCACCACGAAGTAGCCGGCCGAGGTCAGCCTCGAGGTGTCCGGGCCCAGGTGCGCCAGCATGAACAGGCCTAGGGTCATGATGACGGCACCCAAGACGGGAAGGATCTTGTACCGTCCCGTCCTGCTGGTCACCTGGCCTGAGATCAGTGACGTCGTCGTCGCGCCGAGCATCATCGGGATCAGCAGCAGTCCGCTGCCGGTCGGCGAGGCGTGCTGCACGGTCTGCTGGTACAGCGGCAGGAACGTCATCGCCCCGAGCATGGCCAGCCCGAGCAGGAAGCTCATGCCCGAGGCCAGCGAGAAGTTCCTGACCTTGAACACGTGCAGCGGCAGGATCGGCTCGGCCGCCCTGGACTCGACCAGGAAGAACAGCCCGAGCGTGACCAGGATCACGGCGCCCAGGGTCAGGATCTCCCACGAGGTCCAGCCGTACTGCGTGCCGCCCCAGGTGGTCAGCAGGACGATGGCCGTGGCGCCAACGGCGGTGACGGCGGCGCCCGAGTAATCGATCTTGTGCAGGATGCGCTTGCGCGGCAGGTGCAGCGTCAGGTACAGGTACACCAGCGCGGCCGCGCCGATCGGCATGTTGATGTAGAAGATCCAGCGCCAGCCCCACGCGTCGGTGATCGCGCCGCCGACCAGCGGGCCGGCGATCATGGCCAGCGTCATCGCGGCCATCATGTAGCCCATGTACTGACCGCGCTCGCGCGGCGAGACCATGTCGCCGATGGTGGCGATCGCGCCCACCATCAGGCCGCCGGCGCCGAGCCCCTGGATAGCGCGGAACAGGATCAGCTGGTCCATGGTCTGCGACAGGCCGGACAGCGCCGAGCCGATCAGGAACAGCACGATGGCGATCATCAGCCAGCGCTTGCGGCCGTACTGGTCGCCGAGCTTGCCGTAGAGCAGGGTGGTCACGGTGGCAGCGAGGATGTAGGCGGTGACGACCCAGGCCAGGTGGTTGATGCCGTGCAGGTCACCGACGATGCGTGGCAGCGCCGTGGAGACCACCAGCTGGTCCAGCATCGCGATGATCAGCGTGAGCAGCAGGCCGGGCAGTACTATCAGGATCTCCCGCCGCGGGCCTGTTGGCTGCTCGTCGACCGCCTGGCTGGTCGCGGCGACCTCAGGCGGCTGGCTGTCTGTCATTTGAAAACGGGCTCCTCGCTGCGTGCGCGCAAAAACGGCGCTTCTCAACTTACCTGCCGACCGGCTAGCATCGACCTATGGGCTAGGGTAGGCTAGCTACTAACCGGCCGTCAAGTAAATTAGCCGGCAGCGGAAGGACGAGCGCGCTGGACATGGAAGCCAACGTCCCCGGCAACGGGCATGAGCACGGGCGAGACACCCGGTCCCGCCTGCGCGAGCTTGCCCTGCAGCTGTTTGCCGAGCAGGGCTACGAGAAGACGTCCCTGCGCGAGATCGCCGAGCATCTCGGCGTGACCAAGGCCGCGCTGTATTACTACTTCAAGTCCAAGGAAGACATAGTCCGCAGCCTGGTCGAGGACTACGTCTCCGACCTCGACGGGCTGATCGCCTGGGCGCAGCAGCAGCCGCACACGGCCAAGACGAGGGAACAGATCGTCACCCGCTACCTGGACATCGTGGCCAACGGCAGCGCGGTGTTCCGGATGCTGCACCAGAATCAGGCTGCCGTCAGCGGCCTTGCCAGCGCCAAGGAGCGCGGCGAGGTGTTCAAGGAGCGCTTCGACGCCCTGGTTGACCTCCTGGCCGGACCGGACGCGTCACTGCACGACCAGGTCAGGGCCGCGTCCTGCCTGATGAGCGTCAGCTTCGGATGCATGCGTTACGAGCCCAGGGCCGCCAGCCCCGACGAGCTGCGCGCGGCGCTCCTGGATGTGGCGCTCGAGCTGGCTGACGCCGGGCGCCAGCACGCGAGCCCGCGGGCCTGAGTTCGCCTCTTTTTTATAGGAAACGTGCGGTCCCGGCACCGACTCACCCGCCGCCAGGTGATGCCGCCACGGACTTCACCAAAGGCAGGACCCGGTGCGGCAGCGGCGTGTCGAGCACGATCACGGTCGAGGTGCGGACCACGCCCTCGAGGTCGACGATCGCGTCGATGACGCGCTGGAGGTCGGCGTTGCTGCGCGCGACGACGCGGCAGAGCATGTCCCCGGCGCCGGTGATCGTGTGCGCCTCCAGCACTTCGGCTATCGCCGCCAGCCGCTCGGCCACCGGATCGTGGCCGCCTGCCTGCCTGATCTCCAGGGTGATGAATGCCATCACGCTGTGATCGAGCGCGGCCGGGTCGATCTCCGGGCCGTAGCCGGTAATGACGCCACGCGCCTGCATCCGGTCCAGCCGAGCCTGCACGGTTCCCCGCGCGACGCCAAGGCGCCGCGATGCCTCCAGCACGCCAACTCGCGGCTCCCTCATCAGCAGCTCGACCAGCTGGCCGTCTAGGACGTCGATCATCGGCAGGTCACCCCGATTGCAAACTGTGCATAGATTGCCGGTCCATAACCCGCTCTGACTATACAGATTGTCCAGCAAAGATCCGGCCGGTTGCACAGCATGCCCCATCTGGTTAATGCTCCCGGCAGTGCCATGAGCCGGCCCTAGGAGCGTGTGCGATGACTGCCGAGGCAACCCGTGACCAGCCACTTGTCACTGACGGCTTCCCGGTGAACGGGATGGACGCGGTGGTATTCGCCGTGGGCAACGCCCGCCAGGCGGCGCACTTCTACTCGACTGCGTTCGGGATGCGGTGCGTGGCCTACCGCGGCCCGGAGACGGGCTGCCGCGACGAGGCCGGCTACGTGCTGGAGTCCGGGAACGCCCGCTTCGTCTTCCGCGGTCCGGTCAGGGCCGGCACCGAGCTGGGCGATCACGTGGCAAGGCACGGCGACGGCGTTATCGACCTGGCCATCAGCGTGCCGTCCGCCACCGCGGCGTACGAGTACGCGCTCGCGCACGGCGCGATCAGCGTGCACGAGCCCGAGATCGTCGAGGACGACAGCGGCAAGGTGGTGCTCGCGGCCATCGCGACCTATGGCGACACCAGGCACACCCTGGTAGAGCGCGCGAACTACGCGGGCCCGTACCTGCCCGGCTACGTCGCCGCGCAGCCGCTCACCGCACGCCAGGCCGGGCCGTTCTTCACCGAGATCGACCACTGCGTCGGCAACGTGGAACTCGGCAAGATGAATCAGTGGGTGGAGTTCTACCACCACGTGATGGGCTTCACGAACATGAAGGAGTTCGTCGGCGACGACATCGCCACCGAGTACTCCGCGCTGATGAGCAAGGTCGTCGCCGACGGCAGCCGGAAGGTCAAGTTCCCCATCAACGAGCCCGCCGTCGGCAAGAAGAAGTCCCAGATCGACGAGTACCTGGAGTTCTACGGCGGTCCGGGCGTCCAGCACATCGCCCTCGCCACCGACGACATTGTCGGCGCGGTCCGCGGCATGCGGGACCAGGGCGTCCAGTTCCTCGACACCCCGGACAGCTATTACGA
>DASPWG010000177.1:0-2676 GCA_035621915.1 Streptosporangiaceae bacterium | reverse complement strand
CATCAGCCGATGCATCAGCCCAGCACCAGCCCGAGCATCAGCCCAGCCGGTGCATCCAGCCGTAACGGTCTGGCCTGGTCCCGTTCTGGATGCCGACCAGTTCCTCGCGCAGCCTGGTGGTCACCGGCCCGGCAGAGCCGTCGCCGATCGTCCACTCGGCGCTCGCGCCGCGGACCGCGCCGACCGGGGTGATAACAGCGGCCGTCCCGCAGGCGAACACCTCGGTGATCGCCCCCGAGGCGCAGCCGCGCTGCCACTCGGCGACGGAGATGCGGTCCTCCACGGCCGGGATGCCGAGATCAGGGCCGAGCTTGAGCAGCGAGTCCCTGGTGATGCCCTGCAGCAGCGAGCCGGTCGCCGCGGGGGTGACGAGCCTCGCCTCGGCCCCTGAGCCGTAGACGAAGAACAGGTTCATCCCGCCCATCTCCTCGACCCAGGTGCGCTCGGCGGCATCGAGCCAGACGACCTGGTCGCAGCCGTGGTCGATGGCCTGTTGCTGGCCCGCGAAGGCGGCCGCGTAGTTGCCTCCGCACTTGGCCTCGCCGGTGCCGCCGGGTGCCGCCCTGCTGTAGTCCTCCGACAGCCACACGGTGACCGGCCGGACGGCGCCGCCGAAGTACCCGGCGACCGGCGAGGCGATGAGCGTGAACAGGTAGCTCGCCGAGGGGCTGTTGACGCCGAGCCCGATCTGCGTAGCGATCATGAAGGGCCGCAGGTAGAGGCTGTGCCCCTCGGCCGTCGGGACCCACGCGCGGTCCTGGGCCACGAGCAACTCGATCGCGCGGACGAACAGCGCCCGCGGTAGCTCTGCCATCGCCAGCCGGGACGCCGACCGGTTGAACCGGGCCGCGTTGGCGTCCGGGCGGAACACGGCGATCGAGCCGTCGGCCTGCGTATAGGCCTTCAGTCCCTCGAACACCTCCTGCCCGTAGTGCAGGACGGCCGCCGCCGGGTCCAGGGTGATCGGCCCGTACGGCTCGATCCTGGCCTCGTGCCAGCCGGCTTCCGACGTCCACCGGATGGTCGCCATGTGATCGGTGAATACCGTGCCGAATCCGGGAGCTACCAGCATCTGCGCCCGCTGCGCCGCGGGAACCGCGGCCGCGCTGGCACGGATCTCGAACTCAGGCTCCCGGCTCTGGCTGGCATTCATGACAGGCGTTCCTCCGGTCCTCTCGTTTGGCTTAGTCGCTCAGTTATCTGTGGCGGTGGCCGCGTCGCCGCCGTTGTCACGGCGGTCCATGGCTTCCTGCACCGCCTCCTGGCCGCGCTGGCGGGCGCGGACCTGGCTCTCGGTCTCAGCTTGTCGCGGGCTTGGCTTCGGTCTGGTCATCGCGGTTCTCCTCAACAGGCGCAAGGTCATGGCTTGCAGGCGGGCCAGCTGAGGTGAAACCGCGCAATCCCGGGCCGTGCACGGCCGCGGGGACGCCAAGCGAGCGGAAGGCTTACTGGATGCGACCTGGACCCGGAATGCAATACGGCCAGCGCCTCACCCCCGTAGCGGGTCGCCGGCCTGCCTGAATCAGGTCCCGCTACGGCTGCTAAGGATGAGTACGAAGCGCCGCATGATCTACGCATCGTAGCCGACGCCCGCGACCAGGGTGAGCCGAGGGCCCGAATTTGTTGGACGACCAACGAAATTTCTTGCCGGCGCACGCGGCCGCGGCGGAGCTAGCCTGCAGGACTGACCCGGTGGCGTGCCGCCGCGCTCCCTGCGGCACGCCACCGGAGATCCTGGCGCACTCCCGGCTAGGCGGCTAGCTCGTGAAGTGCTCGAAGACGTGACTGAAGAACCAGGTCGGCTGCGCGACTCCTGAGCAGGTGCCCGCGCCCTTGGTGCCGGGGCAGCCGCCGTTGTCGCGCTGCAGCGCCCAGAACGACAGGAACCCGATGCCCTGCTGCTGCGCCCACTGCAGCAGCGTGACCGCGTCCGCCGTGGAGAACGTCTCGTCCGGGCCGTAGTCGTCGATGCCCGGCATCTCGGTGACGCCGATCATGCGCCAGAGCTGGCGCGGCGAGGCGCTCGGGTAGAGCGTCTGCAGCTGGCTGTACAGGCCGGCGGCCGCACTCTCGGTGTCGGCCACCATGTCCTGCTCCGTGCCGATGTAGTAGTCGAAGGTCAGCAGGTTGACCGTGCTGATCCGCGCGCCGTCGGCAACCGCGTTCTGCAGCACTCCCAGCTCGGCAGTCGGCAGGCCGGCCGGGGTGGTCGGCAGCGTGTAGGAGAACTGGATCCGCAGGTGGTGGGCTGCGGCCCAGGCCTCGGTCAGCGCCACTGCCTCGTTGCGCCTGTTGATGCCGGCGGTGTTCGTCACCGAGTCGCCCTCGACGTCCAGGTCGATCCGCGGCACGTGGTAGGTGGTGATCAGGCTCTCGTAGACCGCGGCTATGGCCGGCACGCTGGTGCAGCTGTCGGCGATCTCGGTGCCGGTGGTGTCAGCGGTGTAGCCGCCGAACGACGGGATGACGTTCCCGCCGGCGGCCTGGATCGCGGCGATGTCGGCGCCGTAGCTGGACGCCGCGATCGGCTGGCTGGTGTCGCCGTCCCAGTACGCGGTGCAGGAGCCCGCGGTCGCGGTCTGCAGGAACGCCAGCGATACGTACCTGGCGCCTGACTGCTGCGACACCGTGGCCAGGTCGGTGCTGGTGTCGTACATCTCGTAGTAGGGGGCGAAG
>DASPWG010000176.1:0-28268 GCA_035621915.1 Streptosporangiaceae bacterium | reverse complement strand
TCGCCCTGAGCTAACTCGCCCTGAGCTGACTCCCCCTGGCCCGGGCTGTCATAACGATGCCGGAGCATCCCCCGGCAGATGCTGCCGTTCGCCTCGATGCTGACCCTGGTGATGCGGGCCCGGCGCAGGTGCACCGGCAGCGTCTCGGCCGCTACCGGTTTCCCCGTCGCCGGGTCGATGAGCAGCGGCGCATCGTCCCCGGCCGGCAGGCCGAGCTCGGCGCGCCGCTGGATCAGCCGGTCGCGGGCCGCAGAGGGCGGCACGTCGCCCAGCGTCAGTGCCGGCAGCCCCTCCTCCTGCGTCCCTGCCGCCCGCAGCGCCCGGCATACCTGGTCGGTGCCGGCCATGACGGCCTTGCGCAGGAAGTCGGCCCGCAGCTCGTGCAGCTCGCTGACCGCCTCCCCGTCGAACGACCGGATGAACCCGGACTGGGCGGCCACCCCGGTGTTGATCGCGTCCGCGGCGAAGTGGTCCTCCAGCACCACCACGGCTGAGCGGACGCCCGGCACCGCCGTCACCGCGTCGTAGGCGTCGGCCACCATGAGGTAGGCAAAGTTCGGCGCGCAGAAGTAGGTCGGCAGCCGGAGCCTGACCTCGGCCGTCCCGTCGGCGGACAGGCTGCACGCTGACACGAAGCCCAGTGTGGTGATGGGCTCGTCCAGCTCGGGGTCACGCACCGTGCCGAGGGCAGCCAGCAGCGGCACGGCTGCGCCCTGACCTGTGCCCTGCGGCGCCGGGCCACCCTGAGTTGTGCCTGGCCGCACGGGCTTACGCCCCGGTGGCTGCCGCCCTCGCGCGCGGCTTGCCGTTGCGGATGCCATCGGGCTACTCGACGAGCTGAGCGTCGTCCCTGGCCGCCGGAGTGCCGGCCTCGGCCGGCAGCTGGAACTCGGCCGGAACATCGATGCCGTACAACTTCGCGGCGTTCAGCCCGAGCATCTTCTTCTTGCCGACGGTGGTCAGCCTCGGGTAGTCGGAGAACTCCTCGGCGTCGGGCATCTCCCAGTCGACGAAGCCCTCCACCTGCCACCTGGGCTCCCAGATCGCATAGTCGCTGCCGAAGATCATCTTGTCCTCGCCGACCCAGAACAGCAGCTCGCCCATGACCTTGGCAAAGAACCTGGGCCTAGCGTGCATGAGCCCGCCGATGACCACGGCGAGCCCGGCGTAGACATTGGGCTCCTGCGTCGCCATGAAGCAGAAGTCCTCGATCCGCGGCAGGCCGACGTGCTCGACGACGAAGTTCAGGTCAGGGAAGTCGGTAGCGGCGTGGTCGACGTCGGAGACGTCGAACGCGTCCTTGTCCAGCGGCCAGATCGTCGGGCCCTTGTGCACATGCACGTTCTTGATGCCGAGGTTCTGCGCGGCTTCCAGGAACTTGTAGGTGCTCGGGTCGCTGAGCTTGTAGCCACGCGAGCCGTTGTTCCACTCCGCGGTATAGAGCTTGACCCCCAGTGGCCGGTAGCGCTCGATGCTCTCGCGCAGGCGCCGCAGGCCCTCATCGCCGTCGCGCGGGTCGAAGCGGGTGTTGGTCCTCAGCTTGTCCGGGTGCTTCTCGGCGAGCGCGCCGTTCCGCTCGGTGGTGTTAAAGCCCTCCTTGTACCATTCTGTCAGGTAGGTGGGCTGCAAGATCCCGAAGTCCACGTGCCCGTCTTCGAACTCGTCCTTGAGCAGGTCCTCCTCTGAGTATTTCTGGAAGTGCTCGATCGACCAGTGCGTGTCCGGCGGGCCCAGGCCCATGTAGGCGTGGAAGCACTCGATCCAGCCCTTGGCATACTGCTCCGCGCCCGGCACCCAGTTGTCCGGCGCAGCATTCCAATAGTGCATGTGGGCGTCGACTACGTAGTACTTCTCGCCGTTCTTCTCGTACACAGTGCCTCCTCGCAGGCTGAGTCAAGCTGGCGGGGACGACGCCGTCTGTGGGTCGGGCGTCGCGAGATGACTCCAGGCCACGCCGAGTCGGTGGCGCGATGGGTGCGGGCCGCCCGCAGCACAGGCAGTGCGGGCGCCGCCGGCGACTCGTCGCGGTGAACCTGGGTCGGTGCGCCAACTCCTCCTATAGCCCGAGGCTAACCCCGGGCATCGCCGAGGTGAAGGGCCGCTCCGCGTCCAATTCCGGTCGCGCTGCGTTTCGGCGGGATGACCGCGCGAAGCGGTCGCGGAAGCATCTTGACCCGGCTGCCCCGGAATGGTTACTTCGAGTAGTAAGGGGTGGGGAGCGGCAGCGGGGATGTGTCGTGATTGCGGCAGTTGCGTTCACGGCGTGCGCGGCGGTGTTGTGCCTGGCCGCGGTACTAGCGATGCTCGGCCTCGCCCAGGCCAGGATGTCAGGATCGGAAGGCCTGCTGCGCGATGGCCTCGCGCCAGGCAGGCAGGCGCCGCGCTGGTCGCTGGCCGATCAGGACGGGAACGTGCGCACCTCGCCGCCGGTCGGCCGGACGCTGCAGGCGGTTATATTCGCCGATCATTCGCTGAAGTCGTTTCCATCGGTCGTCGACGGGCTGCGCGACCTGCTCGCCGCCGGCGACGACGTCGAGATCGTGCTGCTACTGCAGCGGCCGAACACGATCGCCGCGCCGGTGCTGCGCGAGCTTGGCCTGCCCGGCGTCGCGGTGCTGACCGGGTCGCCAGCCCTGTATGCCCGCTATAACGTGCGGGTTGGGCCGTTCCTGATCTTCGTGGACGCGGCCGGCCTGGTCCGGGCCTCCAGCCTGGTGAACTACGCCTGGCAGGTGGCCAAGCTCCGCCAGCTGGCGGGCTTGCCTGCAGGGGTGGGCCAGCCATGAGCCGCATCGCGCCGGAGGCGCGCCAGATGGACACCGCCGTGCCGGAGGCGCGCCAATGAGCACAGCCGCGCTCGCAGCTAAGGCAGCCGTTGCCGTCGTGCTGCTGGTCGCTGGCGGCGCGAAGCTCGCCGACCTGGACGGCTTTGCCGCGACGATCCGCTACTTCCTTCCGGCCCGGCTCTTCCTTCCGGCCCGGCCGCGGCACCTGGTGCTAGCCGGCCTGCCGGTCATCGCGGCTGTCATCGCGATAGCAGAACTGCTGACCGGCGCGGTCAGTCTGTGCTGGCCCCGCCTGGGCTGGGTCAACCTCGCGGTCCTGGCCCTGGCCTGCGGGTTCACTGCGGTCGCCGCGTTCGGCTACGCCCGCCGGCGCGGGCAGCCCTGCCGTTGCTTCGGTGCGCTGACGCGGCGCGGGTTCGGCCCGCGCGCGCTGGTGCAGGCGCTGCTGATGACCGGTGCGGCGTGGCTGGCCACCCGGCCAGCCGGACAGGCCGAGGTCCAGATCGGGCTGAGCGCGCACCTGCTGCTGCTGGCCGCAGCGGCCATCATGGCCGTGGCTGCCCGCACGGCGGCCGGGGCGCTGGCGGCCGGCCGAGCCGGGCCGGGGACGGCGGGCTGAGATGCACATCCCTGTCTACTTAGAAGTCGCGCAGTGGGCGTTGCTGCTAGGCCTCGGATGCCTGGTGGTGGTGATGTACCGCCAGCTTGGGCGGCTGCTCCGCCATCCTGACCATGCGGCCGAGTTCGGGCCGGCAGTTGGCAGCCAGGCTGGCCAGTTCCGGTACGAACGGGTGCCGGACGGCGCGACCGGGCAGGTGACGCCGGGTGACGGGCGTCCGATCCTCATCGCGTTCGTGGACCCGACCTGCCCGGCCTGTGAGCAGCTGGTGACGAGCCTCGGGGAACTGCGGGACGCCGACCGGCTGGCCGGAGCGAGGATCCTGCTGCTGATCTCCGACCCGCCTTCGTACCTGGGCGTCTCGGCTGTCTTTTCCGCGACAAGCCTGGAGATCGGGCGCCCGGTTAGCGCCAGGGACATGACGGGATACCGGGCCGAGGCCACGCCGCTGCTGGTCGCGGTGGACGGAGCGGGCGTGGTCCGTGCCGCCGGGGTGGCCAGCACGCCGGGGCAGGTGCGTGCGATGGCTGCAGCCCTGGGCGGGCTGCATCTGACAAGTGAGAGTGAGGTCGCGTGATGAGCTGGAAGCGGGCGGGCGACCGCTTTGATGAGCGAGTCGGAGACCTGGCGGAGCGGATTGCCAGGCGAGTTAGCCGCCGGGATGCCGTCCGGGGTGCCCTGCTTGGCGGCGCCACCGGGCTGGCGGCAATCGCGCTTGGCGAGAGCCCGGCGCAGGCTCAGGCGTGCATGTGCGGGCCGACCCGGCGCTGCTCGGGCTGCCCGGACACTGGCTGCCCGCACGGCTACCACCTGTGCAAGGGGTCGTTTACCAGCGACTGCTTCAACGACCAGGGCTACCGCTGCGAATGGCCGCAGGGTTACTGGATCGCTTGCATGGGCAAGGGCAGCGGCCTGGGCTACAAGGTCTGCTACGACTGCAAGAACAAGGCGGGCTGCAGCGAGTGGTGCACGTGCCTGAGCAAGTGCGTGTGCTGCGACTGCGAGACCGCATTGGATGTCAGGAACGAGCAGCACCGGCTCCAGCAGGTTGATCTGGCATGACCGCTCCGGCCGGACGGCGGCTGGCCGGCTGGCTGGCCGGCGAGCGACCGGCCGCCAGATCCTGGCCGGCCGCACCGGCGCTGGTAGCGCTCGCGGCGGGAGTCGGCGCGGGCTGGCTGGCAGCTCGCGGCTGGCAAGCCGGGCAGGGCACGCAGGGTGCCGGCGGCGACGCCGGCTTGCTCGCAGGACTGGCGGTAGTGCTGGCGGCCGGCAACGGCTACTCCAAGGCGTACTCGCCTTGAGGCGCCAACTCGGCGGCCTCGCTGGCCGCTGGCCTCCCGGTCGGGAGAGCGGCGCGGACGGGGCTGGTGCTGGCGGCCTATGCCCTGCCCGCCGCTGCGGTCTGGGCGGTGCTCGGGCTGATGCTGACCGCGCTCCCGATTGGCACGGCGGCCCTGCTAGCGGCCGTCGTCTACGGCTGCGCGTACGGCGGTGCCGAAGCCTTCGGGCTAAGCCGGGTTCGGGCGCCAGGGCGCAGCTGGCAGGTTCCGCAGGACTTCATGATCGGCGCCAGCAGCCGGCGTCGCGCGCTGATCTGGGGCTCGATCCTGGGCCCCGGCTTCCTGACCCGCAACCCCTATGCCGGGTTCGGCATCCTGCCGCTGCTGGTCGCGGGCGCGGGCACTGGCACCAGCCGGATGGCCGTCGGGCTGGCCGTGGCGGCCATGATCGGGATCGCGCATGGCGCTGGCCGCGGGCTTGCGCTGCTGCGCGACGTTGCGCGCCCGCAGGACGACCCGTTCGCGCTGCTGCTGCGGTCACTGCGGTGGCGCACGATCGACGGGCTCGCACTGCTGGCGATTGCGGGAGCGGCGGCGGTGACCGTCGCCGGAAGGCTCGGCTGAGCGATGACCGGGATGTTGGGATTCCCGGACGCGGCCGGCGCCGATAGCAGGGCTAGCCGGGCAGCGCGCCCGGCCTGAGGTGAAAAAGGGGATCCGATGCGCAGCTGGAAAATCGACGTGGCTGCCGCTTTGGCAGGGGCACTTCTATTCGGTTCCGCCCTCCTGGCCGTGCCCGCCAGCGCGGCGGTGGCCGCCGCGCACCACGGGTACGAGCGGTTCAAGATAAGGACGACCACCGTCGGCGCGACCAGGGACAGCCTGCGCGCTGTCGGCGTGCTCGACGCCAAGGGGCACGCGGTGCCGAGCGCGATCGTGTCCGGACACGGCACGGTGAAACTGGAGCTGCCGAAGGGCTCCATATGGCTGAGCCTGACGGTCGTGACGAGCTCGGTCACCGCGCCTAATCCGACCACCTGTGCCTTTACCGAGGCCAACACCGGCACCTACCAGGTCAGCAAGGGGTCAGGCCGGTACAAGGGAGCGGCCAGCTCAGGGCACTTCCTGACCAGGATCGCGGCAAGCCTGGTCAGTTCGGATGGCGTGTGCACCGCAACGCTCGCCACCTACTCGAAGTACCAGGAGACCTGGGGCGATCTGAGCTGGTAGCGCCGGGTCGCCGCCGGAGGTGAGTACGTTTGGTTTGGCTATAGGCAAACCAGGAGTACTCACCTTTGGATGAGGGATTATGGGCGAGCTTTCGGGGCGGACGTTCCTCGTTACCGGCGGCAACACCGGGATCGGGCTGGCCACGGCCATGGCGCTGGCCGGCCGCGGCGGGCGCGTGCACATCACGTCGAGGTCTGCGGACAAGGGGAACGCGGCCGTGTCCCGCATCAGGGCGGCGACTGGCAACGACGCGGTCCGGTTCCTGCAGCTGGACCTGGCCGACCTGGCGTCGGTACGGGCATCCGCGGCGGCGTTCCTGGCGCTCGGCGAGCCACTGCACGTGCTGATCAACAACGCCGGCGTCGCCGGGCGGCATGGCCTGACCAGGGACGGCTTCGAGCTGATGTTCGGCGTCAATCACCTGGGGCATTTCGCGTTCACAGCCGCGCTCCTTGACTGCCTCGCGGACAGCGCGGGCGCGGCCGGCGGGGCCAGGATCGTCAACGTGTCCAGCGACGCGCATTACGCCGCGAGGGGAGTCGACTTCGGCCGGCTGCGCAGGCCGAGCCGGGCGATCACGGGGATGCCGGAATACGCGGTCTCCAAGCTGTGCAACGTACTGTTCACCCAGGAGCTCGCGCGCCGGCTAGCAGGAAGGCCAGTGACGACCTACGCACTGCATCCGGGCGTCGTGGCGTCGGACATGTGGCGCCGGGTCCCGTGGCCGGTCAGGCCGCTGATCACCAGGCGCATGCTGAGCACCGAGCAGGGCGCGCAGACCTCGCTGTACTGCGCCACGGACCCTGACCTGGTGGCGGAGAGCGGCCGCTTCTACGACAACTGCGCAGCGCGGGCGCCGAGCCGGGTGGCGACCCCCGACCTGGGCAGGCAGCTGTGGGAGCGCAGCGAGGAGTGGGCCGGGCACTGAGTTGCGCTGGCCGGCCCAATCTCGCCCGTGATCGGGATACCGTCAGACCATGGAAGTCACGCGCCGGCAGGCTGCCGCTGCGCTTGCGCTCGCGGTGCTGCCGTGTGCCGGATGCGGCGTGGTCTCGAGGCTGGCGGGCACCGGCCGCCAGGACAGCCCGGACGCCGCGCCGTCAGCTGCAGGCACGCACAGCCCTTCCGCGGAGGCAACTCCGGTCATCTCCGCGCCCGCGACGTCGGCCGCGGCTGCGCTGCCGCTGGCCGGCGCGGTGGTCGGCATTGACCCCGGGCACAACGGCGGCAACTTCGGCGACCCCGGCTTCATCAATCAGCTGATCTGGAACGGCCGCGAGGAGGAGACCTGCGACACCTGCGGCACGCAGACCGCGACCGGATATACCGAGGCCCAGTTCAACTTCAACGTGGCCAGCTACCTGCGGGCGGAGTTGATGGACTCCGGCGCCACAGTCGTGGTGACCAGGCGCACCAACCACGGCGTCGGGCCGTGCGTGAACAGGCGTGCCGAGATAATCAACGCCGCGCAGGCCGACGTGGCCATCGACATCCACGCCGACGGCGGCCCGACCTGGGGCCGCGGGTTTACCGTCCTCGAGCCTGTCGCAGACGGCCCCAACGACAAGGTGATTACCTCGTCGATCCGGTTCGGCGCGGACGTCAGGTCCGCGCTGCTTGAGCACACCGCCATGCCGGAGAGCGACTACTACGGCCACGATGGCGTGATCTTCCGCAACGACCTGGCCGGGCTGAACCTGACCACGGTGCCGAAGGTGCTGATCGAGTGCGGGAACATGCCCAACGTGACCGACGCGACCCTGCTGGTCACCCCGTCCTTCCAGCGCGACATTGCGCACGCGTTTGCCGAGGCGATCGCGAATTTCCTGGGCCGCGCCTAGCAGTGGCAGTCGGGTCCGGAGCACCGCGCGCCGACGAGGGTGACCGGCGCCGCGGGCCGCGGCGTTTCCGTTATTAAAGCTTGCTCTCCAGTGCACTGATCGGGGCGCTCGTGCACACACTTGCCGGCATGTTCCCGGTGATCTTGCAGATGGCTGCGGTGAAGACATTGGCCGACCCAACCGCGCCCTGCGCCACCGGCGAGGACGGATTGTGCAGGTCGGCGGCAATCTGGGTCCAGCTCAGCCCCTGCAGGACCTGCGGGTTGTAGGTCGAGGCCGCGATGAACCTGTTGCCGATGTCGATGAACGGGTAGCCGCCGCCCGGCGAGTACTTGTTCCACAGCGCCTGCTGCTGTGCTGTCGGGCTCTGCAGCAGGTTGTGGTTGATGTCCTCGTTCTCGACCGGGGTGAACACCAGGTAGGGGCTGGTGTAGGTGGACTTGTAGAAGGTCAGCGTCGCGGTATTCGGGTAGACGTCGGAAGAGGAGGAGTGCACGCCCCGCAGCGGCGAGAAGGTGCCGAACCGGCTCAGCGCGGTCGCCATGGCCCACCGCTCGGCCGCGCAGTACGGGCACCACTCGGCACCGATGTACAGCATTTCCGGCTTGCCGCCCGAGGTGAGGGCCGCGCCGGAACCCGCGCGCAGCACGCCCGCGGGTACGCTGCCCGAGCCGACCGACGCGAACGTGCTCGCCGGCACGCTGGTGATGTCGGCCTGGACGCTGGCCGGCAGGGCAGTCCCGCCGGCCGGGGTTGAACTCGGGGGAGCGGGCTTGCTGAGAACCTTGGCGAGCACGATGCCGAGCACGATCAGCACCACCACCGCAATGCCGCCGCCCGCCAGCAGCATCCGGCGGCGCGCCTCGGCACGGCGGGCCGCCTCCTGCTGGGCGGCGATTCGCTGCCGGGCGCTCTGGTTTCTGTCGGCCTTGCTCATGCGGCGGACGATCCCCTATGTCGGCGTATGGGCCCCGGCGCTCCGGGCCGCCGGACATCTTGCGCGGCGCCGTGGCGGCGGCCTCGCGCGCGCAGCCGCCCGGTTACGGAACGCACCACCATCATGACACGTCCGGCTGGCCCCCGGCCCAGTCGGGCGCTGGCCGCGGGGTTTGCTGGCGCTGGGGCAAGCGGGCGGGCAGGCTGTTGCCGCGCGCGGGTGAGCGGGCGGTCAGATCTGGCTGCCGACCGCCTGCACGGCGGGCGAGTTGCAGACGCTGCCCGGCTGCCCGTTGGTGATCTTGCAGATCGCGGCGGTGATGTGGTTGGCCGCCCCGAGGACGGCCTGCGCGACCTGGCTGCTGGGGTTCCGCAGGTCCTGGGCGACCTGCGCCCACGTCAGCGCCTGATGCGAGGGTGCCGGGCCCTCGATCGAGCCGAGCACTGAGGGCAGGTACTGCGCGCCGTCGGTGATGTACCGGTTGCCGACGTCCACGAAGGGGAACGCGCCGTTGTCGCCGCTCGGCACGTACGGCGGGGCGTCGTAGAGGTTCATCAGCGCCAGCTGCGCGCTGGTCGGGTTCTGCAGCGGCGCCTTGCTGACCGTCGTGGTCTCCACCGGGACGAAGACCAGGTAAGGGCTGGTGTAGGTGGAGCCGTAGAAGGTCAGGGTCGGCGTGTTGGAGAAGACGTCGGTGCTGCTGGAGTGAATGAAGCGCAGGCCGGAGAACGTGCCGAACCGGCTCAGCGCGGTCGCCATCGCCCACCGCTCGGCACCGCAGAACGGGCAGTACTCGGCGCCCACGTAGAGCATCTCCGGCTTGCCGCCCGAGGTCAGCACCGGCTTGCCCGACACCGGGACCAGGGGGTTGACGGCATTGGCCCCGCTGGCCGGCCCGGCGCCGACAGCGTTGAACGTGCTGGCCGGGATGCTGGTGAGCTCGCTGGCGACCGCCGCGTTGGTGACCTCGGCGGCCTGAGACTTGCTCGTCGCTCCGGTCGCAGCCGTCGAGCCGTTGCTGGCGGCCTTGGCGATGATGAGGCCGACGACTACCGCGATCACGGCGAGGATGGCGGCCCCGGCGATGAGCGTTCGCCGCCTCAGTTCTGCCTGCCGCGCTGTTGCCTGCTGCGCTGCGATCCGCTCCCTGGCGTTCTGCTGCTGGCGGCTGTCAGCCTTGCCCATCTCTAAAACGGCCTTTCAAGGACTAGATAATGCGGCGCCAGTCAGTACCGGCGGCGCGCGTCGGCGGTCCTGCCCCAGGAGAAGCATGCGTCGAACACGATGAGGCAGAACAACAGGAATGTCACCACATGCACGCTTGTGCACCATAGGCAGATGGCGCCGATGTCGATCAGCTCACCGTAGATCAGGTAGAGCACGAAGATCATTCCCACGACCAGCGAGCCGAGCCTGACCCAGGGTATCGCCCGCTGCACGGTACCTGACCAGCCGCGCCGCGGCGCCCCGGCCTGCCAGAGCCAGCCAAGCGGGGAGTTGATGAGCGTCATGAAGACGTAGAAGGCCAGTCCCAGGACCGCGACCGGGAACACGCCGAACAGCATCGAGGTGGGGCTTGTAGTGACCTCCTCGCAGTTCACCAGGCCCTTGTCTGAGCAGAGCAGCGCCACCTTGGTGTCATAGTGCGCGATCGTGAGGTAGATAGAAACGCCGAGACCGCACAGGGACAGGACCAGCGTGGCCGCCTGGAGCACTGACATCGACCGGAACGGCCTGACCACGGCGAACAGCCAGGGGGCGCGGGCAGCCCAGGCCGGGTCTGGCCGGCTGGCGGTCTGCGCGGCTGCGTCCTGCCTTATTGCGGTCGCCCCGTTGGCGCCGGCCGCCGGGCGGCCGGCTGACTTCGCGCTACCCCTGTTCCGGCTGCTCGTGGCGCTAGTCCGGCTCGCGGTCGTGCGGTTACCCGTGGCAGGGCTGCCCGCCGCGGGGGTGGCTGCTGCCGGGCTGCCTGCGGTGCGGTTACCCGTGGCAGGGCTGCCCGTGGTGGGGCTGGCGGCGGCGCTGCCCGACTTGCTGGTCCGCGCGGACCCGGCTCGCGCCGATCCCCGTCCGCGGGCGCCCTGCTTCTGGCCTGCCATTACAGCAACCCTTCCCCTGCCTTCGCGGCGGACGAGCTGCACACCGCAGGCTTGTCGTTCGTGATCTTGCAGATGGCTCCGATGATGGAGTTAGCGGACCCGTCGATGTCCTGGGCGACAGCGGATGATGGGTTCCTCATGTCTGCCGCCACCTGACCCCAGCTTAGGTGCGCCAGGGCACCCGGGACGTACTGAGCGCCGATGATGAGGTACTGGTTGCCGAAGTCGACGAAGGGAAACGACCCGGTTTCGTTCGTGTAGGGCGGAGCATCGAACTTCGACATCAGGGCGCTCTGCTCCGAGGTCGGCGTCTGCAGCGCGATGTCCTCACTCGTGCTGTACAGCTCGACCGGCACGAAGTCCAGGTACTTGCTGGTGTAGGTGGACCCGTAGAAAGTCAGCGTCGGAGTGCTCGGGTAGACGTCGGTGTTCGAGGAATGGATGAAGTGCAGGTTGGAGAAGGTGCCGAACTTGCTGAGCGCGACGACCATGGCCCACCGCTCGGCCGCGCAGTACGGGCAGTACTCGGCGCCCATATAGAGCATCTCGGGCTTTCCGTCCGAGGTAAGCAGCGCCTGCTTGCCCTCGGTTGGCAGCAGCGGGCTCGCGCCGCCCTTGCCGACGGCGTTCAGCGTGGCCGTCGGGACCGTGGTGATCTCCCGCTGGACCGCTGAGGCCGACGTGGCGACTATGGCCGCCGCCTTGGCCGGTTTGGACAGGCCCTTGACCACCACCAGCACCACGACCACAGCCAGCACGGCCAGGACGCTGCCGACGGCGAGGAAGGTGCGCCTCCTGGCCTCGGCGCGCCGGGCAGCCGCCTGCTGAGCGGCTATCTTCTCCCTGGCGTTGCGCTGTCGGATCCGATCAGCCTTGCCCATACTTCCTGCCTTGCCGTCGTGGGGGAAACCTGGCTGACCAATGCTAAGGCGAGTCGGCCGGTACAGATACCGCTCTCATCCAAGCCATCGCGGCTGGGCAGTGGCTGAATGCGGGCTCTGCGGCGGCTGAATGCCCCTGGGCCCGCGGGTGTGGTCCCGCGGGCCGTTGCCGGCGGCGTGCGGCCAGGCTCTGGAGTGCCGCCGCCGCAGGGCAGAGGCTGTCCAGGATTCTTGCGTGGCGCAATCCTTGCTGGCTATCGTCTGTGGATGGTCTCCCTCATTAACACCCGAGGCGCGCGGATCGGCGCGCTGCTCGCCCTTACCTGCATCGGGCTTGCCGCAGCTGGCTGCGGCAGCTCGGCCCCCAGCACCTCCAGCACGAAGGTGTCAGGAACCGCGAACGTCGCCTACGCGTCCTCGCTCCAGTACCTCAACACCAACGTGGCCGGCCCGGCCTTCACCAAGGCGACCGGCTACAAGTACGTGGGCACCAGTGGCGCCGCCGGCACGCTGTCGTCGGAAATCGCGGCGAACGAGCTCCCGGCGGTCAACGTCTTCCAGAGCGTCGGCTCGGACAACATCACCCCGCTGGAGCCCAAGTTCACCCACTGGTACGTCGAGTACGCCGGCAACAAGATGGTGCTGGCCTACAACCCCAACAGCAAGTACGCCCCGGAGTTCAAGGCCATAGCCGACGGCACCAAGCCGCTGTCGGACCTGTTCACGCTGCTGGAGACGCCCGGCCTGAAGCTCGGCAGGACCGACCCCAACGTCGACCCGCAGGGCCGGTACTTCATCGAGATGCTCGAGCTGGCCCAGATGTACTACCACCTGCCGTCCGACACGGTGACGAAGATCATCGGGAGCCCGCTGAACTCTTCGTCGTCGTCGCAGATCTACGTCGAGTCGTCGCTCGACGCCACGCTGCAGTCAGGCCAGCTGGACGCCGCCAGCGCGTACTACACGCAGGCGATCGAGCTGCACCTGGACTACATCCCGCTGCCTGACGCCATCGACCTGGGCAATGCGGCCGACGCCGCGGACTACGCGAAGGCCTCGATTACCACCACGAACGGGACCGTGCATACCGGTGCGCCGCTGGTGCTCGACATCACGATCATCGGCAAGGCGACCCCGGCCGCGATCGCGTTCGTCAAGTACACGCTGTCGTCCACCGGCATCGCCCAGTACAAGCAGGGCGGCTTCACGCTGCTGACGCCGACGGGTTACGGCACCGGCATACCCTCGCAGATTCAGAGTGAGCTGGGCAGCTAGCCCGGCGGCAGCGGCCGGCGGGGCTGTTCGGGGCACCGAGCCCCCGGGCCAGCCCGGCCGGCCGCTAGCCGTTCCACGTGCTCTCCGGTCCTTTTCCGGGGCCGCATCTGTCACCGGCGCGCTGGTGATCTGGATCGTGCTGCTCGGCCCGGTGATCACCCTGCTCACCCACCTGTCGGGCAGCGCGATCGCCAGTTCCCTCACCGCGCCGGGCGCACTCGACCCCCTTGTGGTCTCGCTGGAGTCCGGCGGCGTGACCCTCGCCGTGCTGCTGCTGGTCTGCACGCCGCTGTCGTGGATGCTGGCCCGCGGCACGCTGCCGTTCCCGCGCATCTGGGAGGCGGGCGTGCTGTGCAGCCTGCTGCTGCCGCCGCTGGTAATCGGCCTGCTGCTGATCTTCATGGTGGGTCCGTACACGCCGTTCGGCGAGCTGATCGCGCACTGGAACCTGTCGGCGACCAACACGTTCCTGGCGCTGGTCATCGCGCAGGTCTACGAGTCGGCGCCGTACTACGTGCTCGGTGCGCAGGCGGCCTTCAGCTCGGTCGACCCGCGGCTCGAGCAGCAGGCCGCGCTGCTCGGCGACCGGCCGCGCCGGGTGTTCCGGCGGGTCACCCTGCCGCTGGCCGCGCCCGGGCTGGCCATGGCGCTGGCGATCGCCTGGGCCAGGGCGATGGGAGCCTTTGGGGCCGTGGTGGTCATCGCCTATCATCCGTTCGGGCTGCCTATGCAGATCTGGACGACGCTACAGGTCACGGGTCTGCCGTCGGCGTTGCCGTTCGCGCTTGTCCTGCTGGTGGTTGCCCTGCCGCTGCCCCTGGCTGCCTACATCTGGAGCGCCCGTGCTCGAGGCCGACGTCGAGGTTGACCGCCGGGAGTTCACCCTGCGGGCGGCGATCTCGGTGGCGCCAGGCGAGCGACTTGCGCTCTTCGGCCCGTCAGGAGCCGGCAAGACCACGCTGCTGGAGGCCGTCGCCGGGCTAGTGCCGCCGCGGCGCGGCCGGGTCGCGCTCGGCGGGCAGGTCCTGACCAGCACCGAGCCGCCGAAGGCGGCGATTCCCGCGTGGCAGCGGCAGGTCGGCCTGCTGCGGCAGGATCCTGGCTTGTTCCCGCACCTGTCGGTGCGGGCGAACCTGGCCTATGCGCGCGGCGCCGACCCGGCCGGGGCGGAGCTGACCGGGCTAGCGAATGCACTTGGCATCGGCGCGCTGCTCGACGCGATGCCGGCCAGGCTCTCCGGCGGCCAGCAGCACCGGGTGGCCCTTGGCAGACTGCTGCTGGCGCACTGCCATGCCCTGCTGCTTGACGAACCGTACTCCGGCTTGGATGCGGCGCTGCGCCGCACGCTGACCGCGCTGGTCGTCGCGATGGTTGCCGAGCGTCAGGTGCCGGCCGTCCTGGTCGCGCACGAGCTTGCGGACGCGCAGGCGTTCGCCAACCGGATGGCCGTGCTTGACCATGGCAGTGTGCTGCAGATCGGCGGCCCCGACGAAGTGGTGCGGCGGCCGGCCACGCGGCGCGTCGCCGAGCTGGTCGGGTACCTCGGCTTCGTGCCGCTGCCCGCCAGCCGGCCCGGCGGCGTCGTCGCGGGTATCCACCCCGACCGGGTGATGACCGGCGCTGATCCCGCTGTGGGCGTGGTCGTGACCGGCCTGCTGACTGGCTGCCGTCCGTCGGGCGCGGGGTGGGAGGCCGACCTGGAGCTTTCCGGGGACAAGGCCGGAGCCGCCGGCACGGTGACGGTCCGGCTGGCTGAGCGTCCGGCGACCGACGCGGGCGAGGTCACGGTGACTGCGGTTGACCCGCCCGTTTTCGGCGAGGACGACAGGGCCATCGCGGCGCCGAGCGGCCCGGCGGCGTGGGCGGCGGTGCCGAAGGGGAGCGGGCCGTGAGCCGGGACCCGCACGGCGGCCGCGAGACTACGGCCCGGCGGAAGCCAGGCCGGGCCGGCCACGCGTCCGATGGCGGCGTTCCCGCCGACGGCCAGGGGACGGGCGGTGCTGCGACCGGAGGTACCGCAACAGGCGCACGGCTGCGGCGGGCACGGCAGGCCAGGGGCTTCTCCCAGCTGCAGCTCGCCGGCATGGCGGACGTTTCCCGGCAGGCGGTCTCGGCGGTCGAGGCGGGGCTGTCTGATCCCTCGCTGCGGGTCGCGCTCGCGCTGAGCCGCGCGCTTGGCATGACGGTGGAGGAACTGTTCGGGCCGGCCATCACCGAGCCTGTCGTGCCGGCTCGTCCGCTGGCGCCGCTTGGCCCGCCCGGCGCCAGGGTGTCGCTGGCCCCGGTCGGCGACGGCCTGGTGGCGCTGCCGCTGTCGGGCGCGACGGTCACCAGGGCCGGGTTCTCGCCTGCAGGCGGCCGCGCGGACGAGCCAGGCAAGGTGCGGCCCCTGGGGCCGCCAAGGCCGACGCTGGTGATCGCCGGGTGCGATCCGGCGCTGCCGCTGCTGGAGCGTCCCCTGAGCCTCCTCGATCCCCCAGTCTCGTTCCTGTGGTGGCCGTGTCCGAGCCGGGAAGCGCTGAGCCTGGCGGCCTCGGGCCTGGTCCACGTGGCGGGCGCGCACCTGCGCGGTCGTTCCGGCGACTACAACACCGGCCCGGCCGCGGAACTGGTCACGGGCGGGGCTGAGGTGATCGGCTTCTGCTCCTGGCGCGAGGGCCTGGTGCTGCGACCAGAGCTGGCCGGGACGGTGTCGGACGTGCAGGACGTCGTGGATCGCGACCTCCGGCTGGTGAACCGGGAGCCCGGCGCCGAAGCCCGGCGCGTCCTGGACCGGGAGCTGGCCGGACGCGGCATCGACCCAGCGGCGGTGACCGGGTACGAGACCAGGGCCACCGGGCACCTGGAGCTCGCGGCCGCCATCGCCGCAGGGCTGGCCGACGCCGGGGTGGCTAGCGAGCCCGCCGCGCTCGCCTACGGCCTGGCGTTCATCCCGCTGACGGAGGAGCGGTTCGACCTGGTCGTGCCCGCGGCGCAGGCCGGCGCGCGCGAAGTGCACGGCCTGCTGCGCGCGCTGACCTCTCCCTGGCTGCTCGACCAGCTGGCGAGCCTGCCCGGCTACTCGGCCGGGCAGTGCGGCGAGCGGCTCGCTACCCTGGCGCCCAGCGGGCGCCCGGCGCGTGATCGTCCCGCGACGCCATCCCCCTAAGCGGCCAGGCCGCGCTTGCGCGCAACTATCAGCGTGGTGAGGTAGGGGACCACCATCTGGCCGTCGGGGAACTGGCCACGCACGATCCGGGCCAGCTCAGCCAGGACAGCCTCGCGCGCGGCCGGGCCGAGATCGATGAAATAGGACTTGCTGCGCTCGTCGGTGAACCACCGATCGGCCGGCACCTGCCTGGTCCAGGGGACCCTGACCAGCGCAGCCGGCTCGACCTGCCCGGCGGCTGCGACCAGCTGCTGCGTCCAGTCCGGGGCCAGTTCCGCGTCGTCGAGGTTGCGCCAGGTGTAGCCGGGGCAGTGGGTGACGACCACGTCGAGGTAGCTCTCGAACCATGCCTCGCGCTCGGCGGCAGCCCGGTTCCACCAGGCAGCCCAGTACCCGCCGGGGCGCAGCACCCTGGCGACTTCGGCCTGCGCGGCCGGCTTGTCGAACCAGTGCCAGGACTGCGCGAACGTCGTCAGGTCAGCGCTCGCGGTCCGCATCGGCATCCGGTTCCCGTCCGCCAGCACGCATGCCGCGCGGGGATCGCGCGCGCGGGCGTACCTGAGCATCTGCTCGCCGATGTCCAGCAGCACGACCCTGGCGCCCCTGGCGGCCAGCTGACGCCCGGAAATGCCGGTACCGGCGCCCCAGTCCAGCACGAGCCTGCCCGCCAGTGGCCCCGTGATCGCCTCGAGCTCGTCGTAGAGCGCGGCGGGATAGGACGGCCGCGCCGCGTCGTACTCGCGGGCAGCGGCGTCGAAGACGGATCTGCCTGGCTGCGGAGGGGGCATAGGCGTCCATTCTGGCCGGCGTCGGGCTAAGCCGAGAATGAACACCGCGCGCCGGCCGCCCATGAGCCGGGCACGATGGGGTCCATGCGACTACTTGTACTAGGCGGTACCCACCACGTTGGCCGCGCCGTGGTGGAGGAAGCGCTCGCGCGCGGCGATGAGGTCACCACCCTCACCCGGGGCGTGAGCGGGCCGTCCGCGCCTGGCGCGCTGGCCCTGCACGCCGATCGCACCGACCCGGCCGCCCTGCGGGCCGCGCTGGGCGATGCCACGTGGGATGCGGTGATCGACACCTGGAGCTTCGCGCCCAGCGTGGTGCTCGACTCCGCGAGCCTGCTCGCTGACCGGGCCGGGCACTACGGCTACGTGTCCACGCGCTCGGTCTACGAGTGGCCGCCCGCGGTCGGCCTGGACGAGTCCGGCCCGCTGGTCGGCGGGGACGCCCGCAGCACGGAGGGCAGCGACTACGCCGCGGCCAAGCGCGGCGGGGAGCTTGCCGCCATCGAGGGCTTCGGGGCCGAGCGGACGGTACTGGCCAGGGCCGGGCTGATCCTCGGGCCGTACGAGATCGTCGGGCGGATGCCGTGGTGGCTGCGCCGGCTTGAGCGGGGCGGCGACGTGCTCGCGCCAGGGCCGCCGGACCTGAAGCTGCAGTACATCGACTGCCGCGATCTGGCCAGGTGGATGCTGCACGCGGCCGACGAGGGCCTGTCGGGGCCCTTCAACACTGTCAGCCAGCCCGGCCACGCGACCATGGCCAGCCTGCTGGAGGCCGGTATCGAGGCGACCGGGTCCTCCGCCCGGCTCGTCTGGACGCCGCCCGAGGTCATCGAGTCCGCCGGAATCGAGCCGTGGACCGAGCTGCCAATCTGGCTGCCCCCGTACGGCGAGGCGCTCGGCATGCACACCGGGGACGTCACCAAGGTCTACGCGGCGGGGCTGACGTGCCGGCCCGTCCGGGAGACCGTCGCCGACACCTGGGCGTGGCTGCAGGCCGAGGGTGACCCGCCGGCCAGGCCGGGACGCCCAGCGCACGGCCTGGATCCTGAGCGCGAGCGCGAGGTACTGGCCGGGCTGGCCGGCGGCTAAGGCCGACTCGGCCGGGGGCGTGAGCGCTGGCGGCACGGCGATACAGCCGTGCCGCCAGCCCACGCGCGCGGGCGGGGGTGTCAGTGGCCGTAGACCGGGATCACCAAGCCCCTGGCGATGGTGTGGAAGCGCAGGTTGAATCCGACGATGGCGGGGGAGACGTCGGAGTCCACCTCCAGGTGGTCGGTGTCCAGCGCGTGCACGGCGAAGACGTAGCGGTGCGGCTCGTCGCCCTGCGGCGGTGCGGCTCCGCCGAAGTCCTTGGTGCCGTAGTCGTTGCGCACGGAGAAAGCGCCAGCCGGCAGGCCGGCGCCGCCCGCGCTTCCCGCGCCGGCCGGGAGCTCGGTGACGGACGCGGGAATATCCACCACGATCCAGTGCCAGAAGCCCGAGCCGGTCGGCGCATCAGGATCGAAGCAGGTCACGGCGAACCCCCTCGTTTCCGCTGGGAATCCATGCCAGCGGAGGTGGGGTGAGACGTTCTGGCCGCTCATCCCGAAGCCGTCGTAAACCTGGGCGTTATCGAGCAGCTGCCCGTGGGACACGTCGTCGCTTTCGACGGTGAACGATGGCACCTCCGGCAGGAAGTCATAAGGCAGCGGGGCGCGGTCGGTCATCGGTTCCTCCATAGGGGCGTGCCTGTGTGGCCAAGCCCACGCTACTGAAGTCGCAGGCGGCCGAGCCTGGCATCGGCCTGATATCGCCGTCCGAGGGCTGGGTCACGGCGCTCCCGCCCAGTGCGCTGAGCCCGGGTCGGGGCCGGAGCGCAGTGGACTACCGTTATGTCACCGGTGTGCGGCCGCCAGCGACTCGGCGGTCACCCCGGGCGAGCCTGAGCGCGGCGCGCAGGCCGGCTGGCGGAAGGGGCAGGCAGGGTCGTGAAGGTTGGACGGGGGACCGCGACATGGGCGCGCCGCGGCGTCCTCGCCGTGGTCCTGCTGGGTGCCGCGGTCACTCCCGGCCGGGCCGCCAGCCAGTCCACCACCTCGCACTGCGCCGGATTCCGCTGCCAGGCCAGCGGATCGATCCTTTGGACCAAGGAGCTGACCGGCTCCTGGCTAGCGGCGGACGGCGTAGCCGGGACGGTCCCAGCCGACGGTGAGGCCTACGTCGCCTCGGCCGCGGACCTGGCGGTGCTCGGCAACGGCACCACGGTGACCGGGTACCGGGCACGGACCGGCGACCTGCTCTGGCAGGTGTCCCTGTCCGGCCTGCCGGCTGGTGCGGCGATCATCAGCATGCGCGCCTGGCCGGGCATCGTGGCGGCCGGGGTGACGGTGCCGAGCAGCAGCGGCCCCGGCGAGCGGATGGAGGTCATGCTGGCCGCCGCGACAGGGCGCCAGATCAGGATGTACCCGGCGGCTTACTACGGCGGCGCGGTGCAGGCGAGCCCGGCCAGGACGGTCATCGTCGGCGCCGGCGCGGTCACCTGCTACGCCAACGGCAGCGGACGCGTGCTGTGGCGACAGCCCACCGGGTCGGCCGCGCAGGACTGGGAGGTCTCGGGCGGCAGCCTGTACCTCGCGGTGACGGCCGGCGGCTACCTGAGCGCGTCGCCGGTGACGGCGCTGCGCCGGATCGACCTGAGCACCGGTGCAGAGCACCTGATCCGCCCGCCGGCCGGGCCATTCACCGGCACCCTGGCCGGGATCGTGGGCGGAGTGGCACTGTTTTCCAGCGGAAACGGGCTGCAGGCATACAGCCTCCTGACCGGCACGCTGATGTGGCACCGGCTTTCCGCCGTGCTGGAACTGGTCGATCAGAGCCAGTCGGCTGCCTATATCGCGACGGGCAACCTGCTGTACGAGCTCGACCTGGCCACCGGCAAGACGCGCGGGCACCCGGCCAGGGCGGTATCGGCGGGCCTGTATGCGGTGCGGGCCGGGGTCGGGCTCGGCCTAGACCAGGACGGCCTCGGCGACGCGTGGGGGTATGACATGGCGACCAGGAAGATCATCTGGACCTCGGCGGCGCTGCCCTGGCCGCACTTCTTCGCCGACCTGACAGGGCTGGGCGGCAGCACCGGCATGGCCGACACCGTGACCCTGCTGACCACGTGCGCGGCAGTGGGCGGCGGGAAGAGAAACGGGGCGGCGCCATGCCTGCGCCCGGAACTGGCCGCGATCAGGTTCTGACCCGGCCTCCGGTCGTCCGCAGGTGCCGGCCCCTCCCGGCCCGGGGATCGCCGTTAGCGTCGCCGGACCGTTCGGGGTCAGTGACCGAAGCCGAGCGGCTCCATATCGGGCTTGCAGGTCTTGCCGCCATGAGCATGCGCGGCGATTGCACTGGCCTGCGGCAGCTGCCCGCAGTCGGGCCCTGAGCTGGACTTGGCCGCGAAAACGATCGAGGCGACCGCCAGGCCGACGGCCAGCGGGAAGAAGAGCACGCTGCGCTGGCGGGGGAGCAGCCGTCCGACCAGCCGGAAGCTGAGGAAGGCGAACGCCAGCCGCAGCCTTAGTGCCATCCGGGCGACGCTGTGCCGCAGCTGCTCGATCCGAGGCATCTCCTCATCCCCGGTGAGCCTGGCGAATATCGCATAAAGAGCTGCAAGTCGCGGATCTGACCCGCGCAGCGTGTTTTCGATACGTTCCAGCACTCTGCGCTGACGCACAGGCAGCCCCATGGAGTACCTCCGATCTGGCACTCTCCTTCCCCGTGGCCCCTCACCGTAACAGTCGTTGCGTCACTGACCGTATGCGTCTCGTGACATCTGTCATGGGGGATTCTGGACGGCTGGCACACTGCCCGGCGGCCGTGCTGCCCCTAGCCTTATGGGTGATCGGTCCTGATTGGTTGCCGGGCAGCAGGGCCCGCGCAGGCCCGATGACAGGGGTGCTCACAGTGAACAGCCAGACCCTGCTCTACCTCGTAGTCGGCGTGGCCGTGCTCGGCCTGCTGATCTTCCGCAACCTCCGGGCTCAGCCTGTCCGGCAGGTGAACCAGCGGCTGTTCATCATCCTGGGAGCCATCGGGGTCTTCGAGGCCTACCAGTACCTGTCACAGCACCACGCCGGGAGCATCGGCATCCTGGCACTGGTAGGCAGCCTGGTGCTGGCGGCGGTGTTCGGCATCATCCGAGCGCTCACGATCCGGGTCTGGGTGAAGGACGGCCAGCCGTGGTCCCAGGGCAACGTGCTGACGGCCGTGCTGTGGATCATCGCGCTCGGCGCTCACCTCGGCTATGACGCGCTGATCGGCGCCCATAAGGACATCAGCGGCCTCGGGGACGCGACCGTGCTGCTGTACCTGGCTGTCAGCCTCGCCGTTCAGCGCGTCATCATCGTGACTCGCGCCAACCGGCTCGACCTGGTGAGCGGGGCGAACGCCCGGCAGCCGAGCTGGCCAGCCTGAGAGCGGCTCACGCGGCTGGACCGGCCGGGATCTCAGTCACCGGCGTGGCCGCCCGGAGGAGTCCCGTCTCTGCCAGGATCAGGGCGATGGTCTGCTGCAGGGTACTGGTCTCCGGGATGACGCGCTCGGCGACGCTGCTCAGCAGATCCCTGGGCCGGTACCAGCCGCGCATGTCGTCGGAACCGAACTCGGAGGCCTGCGGCCGGGTGGAATGGCGGCGCAGCGTCTCCTCGATGGAGACATCCAGGTAGTAGAAATGTGACCGGCCCGCGTGCTCGCGCGCCAGGACGGACAGCATGGGCTCGTACCTTTCGGCGGAGAGGATGCCGTCGAGGATCACGTGGTAGCCATGGTCCAGGCTGAAGCGGGCCACCTCGCCGATCAGGCCGATGTTCGCCCCGCCTGGCCGGTCCCGTTCGCCGAGGATGATGCGCCGGATGAGGTCCTGCGACACCCAGGCCACGCCGCGACCGTAGGCCTCGCGCAGTGCGCGTGCGACGCTGCTCTTGCCTGACCCGGAGTTGCCGCGCAGGACGATTAGCCGTGTCTGCTCGGACCCGACGCGCACACGCAAATCCTAGGGAACTGCCGGGTCTCCTGTCCCTCTCGTCAGCGCCCGTCGTGCATGTGAGGGGCCCTGGGAGCTAGCGCGCAGCCTCGGCCAGGCTAGTAAGGCGCTCGGTAGCGATGCACGACACGAGGCACCGCTCCTTGGCGTCGTTTGTGAGCTGGGCCGTCCAGGTCGTGAGGCCGCCATCTCCGAGCTCGGTACGGCCTCGCTCCGCTGTGATCCGCAGGGCGAAGGCCGTGTAGTACCCGCGGCCGCGGGCGCGGTCTGGCTTGTCGACTAGCAGGGCCGCGCGATCGGCGAGCCCTGGCCGGATCGTGTCGTCAAGGCGCTCGGTGAGCACCTGGCTGTCGAACACCGACAGCTCGATCTGCGGCTCACGATCGGGAATCAGGGTTTGCAGCACCGCGAGCCAGTAGCCCAGGTGCCGGATGAGCATGCTGGCCTCAGTGCGGCCCGATCCGCTGTCCCGACCGCTGGAGACCAGTGCGAACAGCCGGAAGTGCGCGGCTGCGCCCCGGCCGAAGGCCTGCGCACGCAGCTGGCGGTGACAGGCAGCCAGGTGGACCTGCCCGGCGCCCCGTTCCGCGCGCCGGCGGGTCGCTGCCTCGAGGGCCAGGGTGTTGGTGGAGTCGCTGACCACCTCGGTATTGCGGACGGTGCTGACGACGCGGTTCTGGCTAACCGGCGCTACCGCCCGGCAGGTGCCGAGCGGAGTGACGGGTGACAGCTCGATGCCGATGAACTCGGCCGGCAGCAACTGCCACAGCCTGGCCTCGACGCCGGCCAGACTTCTGGGATCGATCGTTGCCGGCCGGACGAATCGGTCGCTCTGCCATCGGCGCATGACGCTGGCGGCCGTGACCTGGCTGCCCCGTGCCTGGGCAATCGCGATCAGCAGCGACTGCAGGTCGGTGGGTGGCAGGCCGCGTTCCAGTGCCTCCCGGGTGCCGGCCGGCACGGCACGCCAGACGCGCTCGGCGGCCCTGCTATCACCGTCTGACATCTCGTTACTGTCGCAGACGCGAGTGCACCCCGGGCTAAGTCCAGGGCCGGAGCTTGTCGGGGTTGCGTATTGCCCAGATGCGGGTGATCCGGTCGCCTGCGACGTCGAAGGCGAACACGGTCACGGTGACGCCGTCTTGCTTGGCGACGAGGCCAGGCTGGCCGTTCACCGTCCGCTCCAGGAGGGTCAGGGTGGCCGCCCTGCTGGCTATGTCGACCAGGTAGCGGGCGACCTGCTGGCCGCCCTCGATCGGGTGCAGCGCGGCGCTTGCCAGGCCGCCGCCGTCGGCCGTCATGGTCGCGCCGGGGTCGAGGAGGACGATGAGGGCGCTAATGTCCTTGGCTTCCCATGCCTGCCTCAGGTCCCTGATGAGGCTGGCCTGACGGGTTGCCGAGGCCGCCGGAGGCTGCGATGCCCGGATGTGGCGGCGGGCGGAGGTGGCCAGCTGGCGGCATGCCGCCGCAGTGCGGCCGGTGATGCCGGCTACATCGGCGAAGGGATAGCGGAAGACGTCATGCAGGACGAACGCGACCCGCTCCGCCGGCGTCATCGAGTCGAGCACCACGAGCAAGGCCATGCTGACCGACTCGTCCAGGGTGACCCGGTCAGCGGGGTCGGCAGTGTCGGCCGTGCCTCCCGGCCGGCCGCTGGCCCACTGCGCGGGTCCGGGCAGCGGCTCGGGCAGCCACTCGCCCACATATCGCTCCCGCCGGGCACGTGCTGAGCCGAGAACGTCCAGGCAGATGCGGCTGGCGACGGTGGTGAGCCAGGCACCGGGGGACGCGATCTCGCCCCGCTCCTGTTCAGACATGGCGTACCAGCGGGCGTAGGCCTCCTGGACGGCGTCTTCTGCCTCGGTCAGCGAGCCCAGCAGCCGGTAGGCGAGGTTGATCAGGTGACGCCGCTCGCTGATAACCGTGTCTACGCCGGGGTCAGGCGGGTCGTCCCCTGTGCCGGATCGCCTGCTCATTGTGCCGCCGACTCCCTTGGTCGCATCTGCCCTCACCGGCCCGACGAGATAACGCGGCCAATTGTGAGGCTGCAGCCCTCCTCACATTCTGCGGACCGCGTCGTCGTACTACTGAGCAGAGCACGCCATCCAGGGAACGAGGAGCTGTGACCCGCAGCTCCACCAGCCTGGATTGGGGCGGGAGGAACCGATGAGCGACTTTCAGGAGATCGCTGACCGCGTCGAGCTGGTTCGCCTCCTCCCGCGGCCGGGCAAACGGGCGAAGACCAGCGATGAAGGCAGGCCGGTGGTCAGGACGGCGAGCCAGGCAATGCCGGCCGGCTGTCGCCGCCCAGCCGACGCAGGACTCGCCGCCACAGCGCCCGCCACCGGCCCCGGCGGGCCGGCCGGGCCGAGACCGAGCCGCTGCCGACACTGCCGGAGACCTTCACCCAAAGCTGCACCGGGGCTCCTGGCGCGGATGGCGGGACCACCTTGACGCTGCCGCTGTTCACCATCACGTCGTCGGCGTTCACCACGATGCCGGGCCGGGTGACGAGCTTCAGGCTGCCGCTGGCGACCCTTGCGTTAATCCGCAGTTCCGGCCCGGCGATCACGGCCTCCCGGAAGTCGAGCCGGACTGAGCCGCTGCCGACATCGATCTCCAGCCGTCGAGGTACCACCCAGGGGCCGTCACGCTTAGCGGAGCCGGACGCGCACTGGATGCGCACCAGGTCCTCCGCGTGTGCCACGTCGGCAGTGGCCAGGTCGGCGACCAGCGGTTCCAGCTCAGCCAGCGTGCGGGCAGTGAGCGCAGCCTCCAGTCGCTGGTCGAGATCGTCAGCGGTGAGCCGGCCATCGCCCGCAGCCGTCCTGAGGACCTCGACCACCCGGTCCCGGTCTGCATGCGAGGCCCGCAGCGCGACCGCCGGTCCGGGCTCTTCCGCGGCGCGGACGGCCGGCTGCGCGGCCAGGAAGACGGCCTCGACCTGGTAAATCCGCTCCGGCCGGCTAAGGTCCTTCAGCTGGCGCGTCCCAAGCTCGCGCAGGCCCACGCCGTCCGGCAGCTCATCGGACAGCAGCTCGGCCGCTACCCCGGACACCAGGACCTGGCCGCCGCGGGCGACCGCCAGCAGCCGCGCGGTCCGGTTCACCGCGGGCCCGAAGTAGTCTCCGTCACGCTCCTCGCAAACCCCCGCGTGCAGGCCCATCCGCACGACGATGGGCCGGCTCGTCGGCCACGACTGCTCGGCCAGGTCCCGCTGCGCGGCCAGGGCGGCGTTGAGTCCGGCCCTGGCGGAGGAGAACGCCGCGCAGAATGAGTCCCCGGCAGTCTTGAAGACGTACCCGCCAGCTTGCTCGATCGAGTCCCGCAGGATCTCGTCGTGCCGGCGGAGCGCAGCCGCCATCGCATCCCGCTCGGCGTCCCAGAGCCGGGTGGAGCCTTCCACGTCAGTGAACAGCAGAGTCACTGTTCCCGAGGGCGGGCTGCTCATGGCCGCCCCGCCAGCGGGAGTGGCATCACCGGGACCACCTCCAGTTCCTCGATCCCCTCGAAGTCTGCCAAATGCCCCGGGCGCACCGGAAGTCCCGGCCTAGGCGCCACCCGGTTGTCCATCTCGGCGCAGCGGACGCGTCGTGCTAGTGACGACATCCGATGAAGGCGGGAAGCAGGAGCGGCGCATGAAGTACCTGATGATCCACTGTGTCGATGAGTCCGCCGTCGACTGGTGGGATGACGACCAGGCGGACGCGGACAGCGACGAGGAAACTTTGGCGGTGATGGCCTGGGACGCTGAGATGAAAGCCCGCGGAGTCCTCGTCGGCGGTGGCTTCCTGCGGCCCACTAGCTCCGCTACCACCGTCAAGGTGCGCGCCGGCCAGGTACTCGTGAGCGACGGGCCGTTCGCCGAGACCAAGGAGCAGATCGCCGGATTCTGCGTCCTGGAGTGCACGGATCTGGACGAGGCGATCGAGGTCGCCTCCAGGCACCCGACCGCCGTGATCGGCACGTTCGAACTGCGGCCGTACGCGGATTAGCCAGGAACTCCCTGGTGGCGGTCTCATCGCCGCGCGCCTCTATGCGCGCGTATATGCCCTGGCCGGGCCGCTTCGCCAGAGTGCTGAATGCCGGGTCTGTCAGTGCTCGTCCCCTGGCACTGTCCTAGCCCCAGTGAAAGTGTGGAAGCAAAGGCAGCAGGTCCGGCGAAGACCGACGCTGGGTGTAGCCCAGACGGAACACGGCACGGCGGGGCAGCCGCGCTGGAACGGGGGCGGCGTGCTGGCAGAGGAACTTGACTTCCGAAAGATCTTCAAGATCAGCCACACTGCGATGGCGCTGCTGAATGCCGATCTGGTCTTCATCGACGTCAACCACGAGTTCATCGAGCAGTCTGGCCGTGAGCTAGAGGAGTTGATGGGCCGGCACTTCCGTGAGGTGTTCCCGCGGACGCCGGAGGCCAGCTTCAGCGATGTCCGCTGGGATGCGCTGGAGACGGCGATGACGTCGGGCAGGCGTGAAGCTGACCACCTGATCAGGTACGACGTGGAGGACCCGAAGACCGGCGTGTTCGAGGAGCGCTACTTCAGCACCAAGGTCCAGCCGATCCGCAGTCATGATGGCGGCGTGGAGGTGTACGAGCTGAGCATCCTTGAGGTGACCCCGGTCGTGACGGAGTTCCGCGCCTTGCTTGCCGAGCAGCGGCAACAGGCTTAACCGTCTGCGGGACGGAACAGGCGGCATGTGGGCTGGTCAGGCGGCTTACGCACCCGTACTCCCCGCACCCCTACTTGCGCGAATCGTTCTTCCGCGAATCGCGCATCCCGTGCCGGACCGCAAGCCGGACGATCCAATACAAGATGAAAGCTGGGATGGCGAAATAAAGCAGAGCTATCACGATGTGAGGCATGCTGATCGCATTCTTTCCGCTTTGCCAACCCGTGCACCCGGACTGAGACGTCACTGTCGCATATGGGATGCGCCCGAGCAAGAGCCCAATAGCGTGGCCGGGTGGCGTCAACGCGGTCGTCGGAGAGGTCCTAGCAGGACCCACGGGCGACGCTTGGCCAATTGGGTGGTAGGCATCCAGCGTGACCCGGTCCAACTCATGGCCTCCCCGCACGGGCACTGCCGGAAATGCGGGTGACCTTCCTTCGGCGGCCCGCCGGCGTCGTGCAGGTGACCGGCCCGTACGTGGTACTCCAGCGGTGTGGTGTCGAAGCCAAGGACCAGTTCCTCGCACTCAACCACATCGTGCTGACGGCGCCCTTCCGGAACGTGCCGCTGGTGACAGCGGTAGTCGCAGTCTGGCTCACACGGTGTCGGGCACACATACGGCACGGCGTCATCGTATACAGATCTGGCCATCAGCCCCGGTCAAATAGTCACGTATAGGGTTAAACATTCTATAGGGATCGTGTTGGACAAACACTGCCCGGCGCACCCTGCCAGCACCCTCACAGGGCCCTAGCCCGAGCCCATTGGGGCCGTTAGACCCAGGCCGACGTCAAGAATCTTGCGGCATCGCGTAAGCAGCCCGACGCCGCACACAGCGCGGCAAAAGCGGCAAAAGACGCGCCGTCACTCAGGCGGAGGACCTCGATGGCCTTGCCGTTGGAGAGGATCTGCCGCTGGTCGCAAGGCTCCGCATTGTCGCCGTGTCAGGCGCGGTCGTCCTCATCTGGCTCGGGTGATTGACCAAGAGCCATCCGCCGCCCGGTCGAAGGCACGTGGCGGGCAGCACCCGCGCCGCGGGCCGTAAACCACCCACCCAGGGTGAGGAACTGCGGGGCCGGAGCAGGAAACGTGATGTGCAAGCAGCCCCGACCAGGCCGACGGCAAGGGCGCCCGGCCGACCTGGTGATGCGTGCTACAGATGCTGCGAGTGACGAAAGACGGAGAGCCGAAGGAAGCGCTCAAGGAGGCGGACATGAGCTCCACCGGAGCAGGCACCAGTCATGCGAGCAGCAACGGCAAGACGGACATGCACCTCGAAGTCGACGTTATCCCGGTGTCCGACGTTGACCGAGCGAAGCAGTTCTACCAGGGCTTGGGCTGGAGGCTTGACGACGACACCGCTCCGTCGGACGGCATTCGGATCGTCCAGTTCACGCCACCCGGGTCTGGGTGCTCCATCAGCTTCGGTAACGGACTTACGTCGGCCGCACCCGGCTCGGCCGAGGCGACTCTGACCGTCGGCGACATCGAAGCGGCTCATGACGAACTCCTCAGCCTCGGCGTCGACGCGACTGACGTGTGGCACGGCGCGCCGTTCCCCGTGGAGGCACGGCTGAGCGGCCCCGATCCGGCGCACACGAGCTACGGGTCGTTCTGCTCGTTCGGCGACCCTGACGGCAATGTGTGGCTAGTCCAGGAGGTCACCACGCGGCTCCCGGGCCGAGTCTGACACGGCACGCTC
>DASPWG010000175.1:0-5437 GCA_035621915.1 Streptosporangiaceae bacterium | reverse complement strand
GCGCAGCGCGTCTTCCAGCGTGCCGGCCTGGAGCTGCGCGGAAGTGAGCCCGGTTACCAGCGTGCGCGCCTCGGCCAGGTTCTCCCGCGCTGTCTGCGCGGCCAGTTCCAGCTGGTCCCTGGCGACGGCCGGCCCCTGCTCGAGCTGCGCCTGCACCGCCTGGATCAGCATGAGGATGCTGGAGAACCCCTGCGCTAGCGTGTCGTGGATCTCGCCGGCCAGCCGCTGCCGCTCCGCCAGCGCGCCAGCCTCCCTGCTGACCTGCGCCAGCTCCGCCCTGGTCGCCTCGAGCTGGGCGATCAGGCTGGCGCGCTCGCCGCTCTGGGTGATGATCCGGCCAATGTAGCCACCGAACGCGATGGTGAACGCCACGATCGCGACGAGCAGCCCGATCGCGGTCTCCAGGCCGGCCGGGCTCCGGTCCCAGTAGGCCACCGACGCTGCCCCGAGAGCGGTCATGGCGAATGCAGGAACCAGCGCCCAGCGGGCTGGCAGCACGGAGTAGCACTGCGGCAGCAGCGCAACGGACATGAACCAGGTGTTGGGCGCCACCAGCACCGCGGCGCCGAACAGCGCCACGATGCCGATCATGTAGATCACCGCGCGAGGCGTCACGGTGCCCTCGGCGGCCCGGATGTGCGGGCGGCCCACCAGGAAGTACCAGGGCGCCATGGCGCCGATAGCGCTGACTGCGAGCGCCCGGCGGTCGGCCGTTCCCGCCGAGGCGGACACCACGGCAAGGACCGCGACGAAGACGATCCCGTAGAGGAAGTCCCACCGCGGCATGCCGGTGTCCCAGGCGTCGCCGCTGCCGGCATCCGGCCTGGCCGGGCGGACCGGAGGTGGCGGGCTCACCCGTCCCTGCTCGAGCGCCACCGGAACGTCCTCAGGCACAGCACCAATCCTCCCGCGATCCAGGCGAGCAGCACCACTGCCGTCTGGCCGTGCTGCCAGGCGTGGCCGGGCTCGAGGGCCACCGCCCGGGCGGGGAGGAACACCGACCGCAGTCCCTGGCTCATCCACTTCAGCGGGAACAGCGAGGCGATGTGCTGCAGCCAGGGCGGGACGTCACTGTACGGCACGAATACGCCGGAGATGAACTGCAGCACCAGGAACGGCAGCGTGATCACCGCCGTGGCATTGGTCGCTGACCGCGGCAGGCTGCTGATCGCGATGCCGAGCAGGGAGCAGGCGATGGTGCCGAGCGCGTAGACCCAGGCCAGTGTCCACCACTTCGCCGCCGACGTGGGCAGGTGCAGGTGGTAGAAGGCGATGCCGACCGCGAGCAGCACGAGCACTTCGGCCACTGTGCAGACGAAGACCAGGATGATCTTCCCGATGAAGTACGCGGCGGGCGGCATCGGGGTGCCGCGCAGCCGCTTGAGCGAGCCCCGCTCTCGCTCGGCGGCGATGGAGAGCCCGAGGTTCTGGAAGGACGTCGCGCCGATCCCGCCAGCGATCATGCCGGCCGTGAAGACCTGGCCGACGCTGATACCGTGCGCGGTGGCCTGGTTTCCGAAGATCGAGCCGAGCAGCACCAGCAAGACGACGGGCAGCGCGAAGATGAAGACGACGGCCTGCCGTTCCCTGAAGAACGCCACGACCTCAAGGCGTCCCATGGAAAGGCCAGTCCGCCACGCGCCGGGCAGCGCCGGGAGGTCGCTCACGGGGGCGGCACTGCGCTGCATCGAATGCGCTGTCATCGCTGCGCTCCAATCAGGTCCAGGTACACGTCTTCCAGGCTCGGCCGGGTAATAGTCAGTCCCGGTATCTCGCCGCCGAACTGTGCAGCCAGCTCTGCCACGACGCTGGTCGGCGTCCGAGTCCGCAATTCCTTCCGGCCGTCCGCCGCTTCCCAGCCGACCTGTGCCTCGCGGAGGGCTTGGCCGCCAAGCGCGGCCGGCTCGCCAACCGCGACGAGCCGGCCGCCGGCCAGCACCGCCACTCTGTCGGCCAGCGCCTCGGCCTCTGGCATGTAGTGAGTAGTGAGCAGGATGGTCGTGCCCTCCGCCGCGAGGCGCCTGATCAGGTCCCAGAACTTGCGCCTGGCTTCCGGGTCGAAGCCGGTAGTCGGCTCGTCCAGGAACAGCAACTCCGGCCGGCCGACGATGCCGAGCGCCACGTCGAGCCTGCGCCGCTGCCCGCCCGACAGCTGGTGCGCTCGCCGGCCTGCCAGGCCCGCGAGCCCGACAAGTTCGATGACCTGCGCCGGGTCGCGGGGCGCTGGGTAGAAGCCGGCGAACTGGCTGACCATTTCCGCGACCGTCAGCTCCGCCTCCCCCGAAAGCTGGAGCACGATGCCGATCCTGGCGCGCCAGCGGCGTCCTGCCTTCGCCGGATCCTCGCCCAGTACCGCCACGGCGCCGTCGTTCCGGTCCCTGAAGCCTTCCAGGATCTCGACCGTCGTCGTCTTGCCCGCGCCGTTCGGGCCCAGCAGGGCGAACACCTCGCCGCGCGCGATCTCCAGGTCAATGCCGTCCAGGGCGGTCACGCTGCCGTAGCGCTTGCGCAGGCCGCGGACGCTGACCGCAAGTGAGTTGTCCATGCCATCGAGCCTGCGGCAGCACGGGCCCGCCGCGCGCCCTCCGATGGGCTAGACCGGATGTCAACCAGCCGGTGGACAGCGCGGGGCTTATACGGCGACGGTCTTGGTGGTGATGCCCACCGCCGGCCTGCCCTTCGCCAGCGCACGCGCGATGTCCGCCAGCACTTCCCCGGGCTGCGTGCGGAGCTGGTGCGGGCTGAAGTGCAGCACGATGATCCCGGCTGCAGACATGCGGCGATGGCGCGCCATCGTCTGCTCCCAGTGGTCGGGCAGCAGGTGCCAGCGCATGGAATCGACCTCGGCCGCGACGCTGGCGTGCTGCCACCAGGCGTCGGGCTCCGCCAGGAATGCGCCGTCCACGTACAGGCGCGCGTTGTAGATCGGCCGCGGCAGCCCGGACGGCCGGATCAGGTCTCCGAGCTCGCACTCGGGCGCTGACCGCATGCCCTCGGCTACCTCGGCGAGCACCCGGCGCAGCAGCGCGCATTCTCTTCCGTTCCGGTCCGCCAGCTCCGCCAGGAGCTCGTCGACCGTGCACCGCCGCTGCTGCACCGCGCCCGCGACGAGCGTGCGCGCGTCAGAGAGCCTGGTCAGCCCGTCGACGGCGTCGGCAACCGCTCGCGGCACCAGTGCGTACCTGCGCACGTCGGTGGCGGCGATCATCTTGGGCATCCTGCGGGTCCGGCGGAACGCGACGAACCCCATGCTTGCGCGCCGCAGGTGATCCGGGATCAGCATGTCGATCCGGCGCGTCTCAGGGCAGTCGACAAAGGCGGCCCGCAGCGCAGCAGCGCCGGTGATGACGCTTCGAGGGCCCCCGAAGAGCGCAGCGGCCACCTCGAGCTGGTCCCGTGTCGGCTGGCCGGAGACGGTCAGGTAAACGCCGGGGAGCAATCGCTGCCAGGGGCCGCCGGGTCTCGTCCGGTAGTGCACGCCGTTCTTGCCCACGCCCAGTGCCGACGCCTGCTGAGCAGAGATCACGCCAAACTGGCGTGAGAGTAATCGGTGTCCGGCCCGGTCATACGACTCCATGGCACGACTCTGCGCGCGGGTACCGACAGTCCGCGGAAAGGTGAGTACTCTCGGTTTGGCTATAGGCAAACCGAGAGTACTCACCTTTGGCCCGGTGCGGGTTCCGGCTATCATCTGGGCATGAGCATCGACGCTGACCGCACCAGCAAGCCGGCCCTGGACGGGCTGGAGGACAAGTGGACGCAGCGGTGGGCCGAAGCTCGTGTAGTACAGGTTTGACCGCACCCGCAGTCGCGATGACATCTATGCCATCGACTCTCCCCCGCTGACGAGCAGCGGATCACTGCATCTCGGGCACGCGTTCTCCTACACCCACACCGATGTGGTCGCGCGCTTCTGGCGGATGCGCGGCAAGGAAGTCTTCTACCCGGTGGCCTGGGACGACAACGGCCTGCCCACCGAGCGCAGGGTGCAGAACTTCTATGGCGTGCGCTGCGATCCCTCGCTGCCCTACGACCCCCACCTGGTGCCGCCGGTCACGGGCGGCGAGCGCGCCCTGTCGCCGGCCGACCAGCAGCCAGTGTCACGCCGCAACTTCACCGAGCTGTGCCGGCAGCTGACCGACCTGGACGAGCGCGCGTTCGCGCGGGCCTGGCGCCGGCTCGGCCTTTCCGTGGACTGGGACCTCAGCTACCGCACGATCGACGAGCGGGTGCAGGCCGTCTCCCAGCTTGCTTTCCTGCGCAACCTGGCCAGGGGCCAGGCCTATCAGGCCGATGCGCCGGCGCTGTGGGACGTGACCTTCGGCACTGCCGTGGCCCAGGCGGAGATCGAGGACCGGGAGGTGCCGGGTACCTTCACCCGGCTGGCGTTCGCCCTCGACGCCAGCGCGGCCGATTCCAGGACGGGCAAGGTCATCGTGGCTACCACCAGGCCCGAGCTGCTGCCTGCCTGCGTTGCGCTGGTGGCGCACCCCGAAGACGAGCGCTACCAGGCGCTGCTCGGGCAGACGGCGGTCACCCCGCTGTTCGGCGCGCGCGTGCCGATCCTCGCGCACCGGCTGGCAGACCCGGCCAAGGGCACCGGGCTGGTGATGGTCTGCACGTTCGGCGACATGACCGACGTGACCTGGTGGCGCGACCTGCAGCTGGAGACCCGCCCGGTGCTCGGCAGGGACGGACGGCTGCTGCCCGCCGCGCCACCGGGGATCACCAGCCAGGCCGGGCTCGAGGCCTACGCGCAGCTGGCCGGGCTGTCGGCCAAGGCAGCCAGGCAGCGGGTGTCTGAGCTGCTGCACGCGGCAGGCGCGGTGCGCGGGGAGCCCGAGCCGGTCAGGCATGCGGTGAAGTTCTACGAGTACGGCCAGCTGCCGCTGGAGATCATCTCCACCCGCCAGTGGTACATCAGGAACGGCAGCCGCTCCGCGGAGCTGCGCGACACCCTGCTGGCCAGGGGCAGGGAACTGGACTGGCACCCGGACTACATGCGGGCCAGGTACGAGCACTGGATCGAGGGACTGGCAGGCGACTGGCTGGTCAGCAGGCAGCGGTACAACGGCGTGCCCGTTCCCGTGTGGTACCCGCTGGACGCCGGCGGCCAGCCGGACAGGGACGAGCCGATCGGGCCGGCCGAGGAGCAGCTGCCGGTGGACCCGGCCGTGGACACGCCGCCGGGATACCAGCCGGGCCAGCGCGGTGTGCCCGGCGGCTTCGCCGCCGACACCGACGTGCTGGACACGTGGGCGACCTCGTCGCTTACGCCGCAGATTGCGGCGGGCTGGCCAGCGGACACCGACCTGACCGCCAGGGTGTTCCCGATGGACCTGCGGCCGCAGGCCCACGAGATCATCAGGACCTGGCTGTTCTACACGGTGCTGCGCTCCGAACTCGAGGCCGGGGTGCTGCCATGGCGGCACGCCGC
>DASPWG010000174.1:0-7146 GCA_035621915.1 Streptosporangiaceae bacterium | reverse complement strand
GAGGGCCGGGTCGTCGGGCAGCGCTGCCCGGCCTGCGGCAAGGTCTACGTGCCGCCGCGGGGTGCCTGCCCGACCGACGGGGTGCCGACCACCACCGACGTCGAGCTGCCGGACGTGGGCACGGTCACCACGTTCTGCGTGGTCAACGTGCCGTTCCAGGGGCAGCGGGTTCCGACGCCGTACGTGGCGGCGTCGGTGCTGCTTGACGGGGCGGACATCGCGTTCCAGCACCTGATTCTGGGCTGCGACCCGGCCGAGGTGCGGATGGGCATGCGGGTCCGCGCGGTGTGGAAGCCGCGGGAGGAGTGGGGCACCACGTCGGAGAACATCAGCCACTTCGAGCCGGCCGGGGAGCCGGACGCGCCGTACGAGTCCTACGCCCGGCACCTGTGAGAGGAGCGCAAGCGCATGCGTGACGTCGCGGTCATCGGCTTCGCCGAGGCGCCGAACGTGCGGCGCACCGGCGGCACCACCAACGGGGTGGAGATGCTGGTGCCGATCTTCCACGAGGTGCTGGAGCAGACTCACCTGGCCAGGACGGACATCGGGTTCTGGTGCTCGGGCTCGTCGGACTACCTGGCGGGCCGGGCCTTCTCGTTCGTGGCCGCGGTCGACGCGATCGGCGCGTTTCCGCCGGTGATGGAGTCGCACGTGGAGATGGACGGGGCGTGGGCGCTGTACGAGGCCTGGGTCAAGGTGCTGACCGGCGAGGTGGACGTGGCCCTGGCATACGGCTTCGGCAAGTCCTCGGCCGGAGACCTGCGCCGGGTGCTGGCGCTGCAGATGGACCCGTACACCGTGGCGCCGCTGTGGCCGGACTCGGTGGGGATCGCGGCGCTGCAGGCGCGGCTCGGCCTCGAGGCCGGCCGGTGGACCGAGCGGGAAATGGCCGAGGTCGCGGTGCGCAGCCGGGCGGCCGCGTCGTCCAATCCGCGCGCCCAGCTGTCCGGCGAGGCCAGCGCCGAGGCCCTGCTGGCACAGCCGTACGTCTCCGATCCGCTGCGCGCGCACGACTGCGCGCCGGTCACCGACGGCGCAGCGGTCGTGATCATCGCGGCCGCCAGCCGGGCCAGGCAGCTGTGCCAGCGGCCGGCCTACATCACCGGCTTCGAGCACCGGATCGACACCGGCGAGCTGGGCGCCCGCGATCTGATGACCTCGCCGTCGGCGGCCGCGGCCGGTCAGGCGGCCGGGACGGCCGATGTCGACGTCGCCGAACTGCATGCGCCGTTCAGCCACCAGGAGCTCATCCTGCGCGACGCGCTGGCACTCGGCGGCTCGGTCAGGATCAGCCCGTCGGGTGGTGCGCTGGCCGGTAACGCCATGTTCGCGGCCGGGCTCGCCAGGATCGGCCACGCCGCGCGGCAGATCATCTCCGGCGAGGCCGACCGCGCGCTGGGCCACGCCACCAGCGGCCCGGCCCTGCAGCAAAACCTCGTCTGCGTGATGGAGGGCGGATGAAGAAGCGGGCCGCGGTACTCGGCACCGGGCAGACCCATCACCGCAGCAAGCGACCGGACGTCTCGATCGCCGGGTTGTGCCGTGAGGCGGTGGACCGCGCGCTGGCCGACGCGGGCCTGGAACTGTCCGACATCGACGCGGTCGTCGTCGGCAAGGCGCCCGACCTGTTCGAGGGCATGATGATGCCGGAGCTGTACCTGGCCGACGCGCTCGGCGCCGTCGGCAAGCCGCTGCTGCGAGTGCACACCGCTGGCTCGGTCGGCGGGGCCACCGGCAACGTCGCGGCCAGCCTGGTGCAGGCCGGCCGGCACCGCCGGGTGCTCGCGGTGGCCTTCGAGAAGCAGTCCGAGTCCAACGCCATGTGGGCGCTGTCGATCACCCCGCCCTTCTCGATGCCGGTGCTGGCCGGGGCGGGCGGCTACTTCGCGCCGCACATCCGCTCCTACATCAGGCGCAGCGGCGCGCCCACGCACATCGGCGCCATGGTCGCGGTCAAGGACCGGCGCAACGGCGCGCTCAACCCGTACGCGCACCTGCAGCAGCCCGACATCACGCTGGAATCGGTGCAGGCATCCCCGATGCTGTGGGACCCGGTCCGCTACGACGAGACCTGCCCGTCCTCCGACGGGGCGTGCGCCATCGTCATCGGCGACCAGGAGGCGGCCGAGGCCTCCGGCCGCCCTGTCGCCTGGATCCGGGCGACTTCGATGCGCACCGAGCCGACCATGTTCTCGGGCAAGGACAACGTGAACCCGCGCGCCGGGTACGACGCGGCCAGGGCGCTGTGGGCGCAGGCCGGGATCACCAGGCCGCTCGAGCAGATCGACGTGGCCGAGATCTACGTGCCGTTCTCCTGGTTCGAGCCGATGTGGCTGGAGAACCTGGGCTTCGCGCCGGAAGGCAAGGGCTGGCAGTTCACGCAGGCCGGCGAGACGGAAATCGGCGGGTCTATCCCGGTGAACCCGTCCGGCGGCGTGCTGTGCTCCAACCCGATCGGCGCGTCCGGGCTGCTGCGGTTCGCCGAGTCGGCCATGCAGGTGATGGGCAAGGCCGGCGCGCACCAGGTCGGCGGGGCCCGCACCGCGCTCGGCCACGCCTACGGCGGCGGATCGCAGTACTTCTCCATGTGGGTGGTCGCCGATACCCCGGACTGAACGCCGACGATGGCTGGCCAGCGTCGTCAGCCGTTATGCCTGGTCCGCTTGACCCTCATCGGGCACGGGCGGGGCCATGAATGGGCTCGACTGGGCCCAGCGCCGTCGCCGCTGCAGTCTTTCCTCGACCCACTGCGCGCCGTGCCCGGATATATCTTCAAGCAGTTCGATGGCGGCCGTGATCCCGGAGGTGTCGAGAGCGAGGTTCAGCAGGCTGATCTCGTCGTCTTCGAGCGCGTTGCCTCGCAGGCCTTCGACGTTCTCCGCGCGGAACTGGATTAGGTCCCTGTTCCCGAGCGAGAGCCGGACGTCCTGCCGGAGAATGAGGGCGCCGTAAGGCGTTCGCTGGTGCAGGTCCGGGCGCGGCGGCGCGTGCACGGTGGTCCGGCTGGCGATCCACACATCTGGCTGGTGGATCACCTGCCTGCTTCCGCTGTCGTAGCGAACGCCTGTTTCGTGCACGCTTGCGGTCATGATCACTTCGTACCGGAAGCTTCTGCGTACCTGGTTATAGACCTCGCCAGTCAGAGTGTTCAGCGTGATCGCCGTCATTCGCACCCCAGCCCGGGTCAGCAGTATGACGGTGACCAGGTATCGCGAGCAGCGCGGCGGCCCGTGCGGCAAGCGCACCATCAGGCAGCCAGCGGCCGGCTCGGTCAAAGTCGCATGCGAGAGGATGTCCTGGCTCGAAAGGTCAAGCTGGCTCATGACCAGGCGCCGCAGGAAGAGCTTGTCGAAGTCCAGCCAGCGGGCCATCTCGGCGTCGGTTGGCCGGCCTAGCTCGAGATTGGCACTCCAGGTCTCCCACTCGGCTAGCTCGGCCTCATGCTCGGCCTGCGCGTCTTGCCTGTCCTTCGGTGTTCGGCGGAGCTGCACGAGGTGCACGTCGAGCCTGCTGGCAGCCAGGAGCACGCCAGCGATACTCAGCAGCACGAACACGATCACGGCCGGGAGCGGCTGCCTGATGCCGATTACGATCAGCGAGGAAATCAGGGCCGCCGCGGCCGCCGTAAGCCCGGCCCACATGCCAAGATCGTCTGCCAGGCGTGGCTGCAGCCGCTTGCGATAGTCGCGAAGCGATCCGTCCCGCCATGATTGCGCGATTCTGTCGACGCGCCACCGAATGAGCCAGTTCACCGAGCCTTCCGCAAGCTCCGGCTCGCTGTAGCGGGTCAGGATCTCGTTTTTCAGCGACTCCTTCAGCGCTGCGGTCTCGCGCTCCCACCGGCGCCGCGCGGCCGGGGCGTGTGGCGAGCGGCTTATGAACTGGTCGTTGAGTTCGCTGCTGGCCACCCGCACGAAGCGTGCGCGCCGCTGCTGTAGTTTGTCTATCCGATCGGCCTCGGCGTCATCATCGGTCTCGTCGGGCAGTCCAGAGTTCTCGGTCGGCGGCACGGGGCTCGAGTACCGGGTGAACCTGTGGTGGCCAAATTCCCGATCTTTGTCCGCCAGGCGCTCCCGCGCCGCGATGCGCGAGATCGAGCACACCGCGGCGATTGCTCCGCCCGCTATCAGCAGCGCCGACACCAGCACACACCGTGCGACGCCGCTCTGCCATAGGGTCGCGATTGCCAGGATCAGGCCAGCCACCGCAAGGCAGCCTCCTAGCCCAGCCAGCAGCCAACTGCCGGCCGGCATAGTCGGTGACTCGATGGTGCGCGGCCGCGGCTTCTGCGGAACCTGCTCGAAGAACATCCACGCGCGGTCGGCCCGGTCATTGCTCATCCGCCGTGCTCGCGCTCGGTCCGCGACGGCTGCGGCCTCGTCCTCCTCAAGGCCAGATTCGAGCATGAACTCAAGGTGGCGCTCGAAGTCCTCCTGGCGTTCGGGCAGGAGCGCCTTGTAGTCGGCGCGAATAAGGCCAAGGGCAGGGTCGGGGCCCCCTCCCTCGTCTAGTCGCCGCAGGCAGGCGACAAGCTCACACATCAGGTCGTAGCCGCGAAGGAACTGGTGGCTGTCCGCGCTCGCGCGGTCCGTCAGGCTGCCGGCATCGCGGATAGCATGCAGGTCGTCAACCTTCAGCTGATGGAACGCGCGACCGCTGAGGATAGCCAGCACCCAGTAATAGGCCACCTCGCTGCCGCTGATATCGGCGGTACCGGTGAACCCGGCACTGACCGCCTGCCGTATCAGGTCAGCGGCGCGCGGGCCGGCGCTGGCCTTCAGGAACCGGACGGCGACGCGAAATATGTCTGCAGGCGACTGATCCGGCCCGACGTAATAGGTGTACTCGGTATGCGCGTCACCGGCGACGAACCCGTACTGAGCGCCGACCTGGGCATGGTCGCCGGCCGTATTAGCGAACGACTGCCCGGCGTGCCCGTTGGCACCGGGGGCGCCGGCCTCAGTCACCGCATCCCCTTAACAGCCTGGACAATCTCAGCTAGCTTGCTGGCCAGGTCGACCGCCCCCACCAGGTGCGACGCCAGCCGCCTGAGACTTGCCAGCAGGCCGTCCCGATGTCCCTCGACGGCCGCGCCGACCTGGGCGCTGGCAACATCGAGTTCTTCCTGGGCCGCCGCGCTCTCCTGCTCTGTCAGCGCATTCGCATGCCGTGCCGCAACGACGGCGCGCCGCAGGTCGTCAATCTGATCGAGGAGGAACTTGCCATCGATGGACTCTGCTGGCATTGGCGCGTGCACGGAGACCGGCGCGTTCGCCACCGAGATCTGGCTGCCAACCCTTGCGTTGTCCTTCGCGATGTTCTTGAACTCTGCCGCCATCACGGCCCGCCTTCACTGCCCCCAGGACACCGTCACGATGGACAACCTTCCTACCTATCACTAGACGAGCGATTGATCGTGATGTCAACGACTTGTTCCGGCGCAGCACGGTGGCCCTGGCCTTGGCGAACCGCTGGCAGCACCGCGCGCCGGCCGGCTGCGATTACAGCCGGGCCACGGGCAGCCCGGGGGTTGCGAGCGAGTCGTCCTTTAGCCGGGTGTGGCGCGGACTGCGCAGCCAGGTCGCGACGCAGACCAGGATCGCCAGCAGGACCAGGCCGGTGAGTACGTACGCGTTCCCGGCAAGGAGATGCACGCCATGCCAGCGGTACGGCCAGAAGCCCGAGCTCGGCGCGGCCCAGATGATGCCGAGGAACCAGTCGCTCCGCCGGATCGCCTCGCCCCAGTAGATGGTCGGCCATGCCCAGAAGATCGCGGTCACGAAGGCGGCCAGGGCGACGCACGACCAGCGCGCCAGCCCGCGCAGGCGGATGGCGTAGCCGGCCAGCAGCGGCACGGCAAGCACGATCCAGACCCAGTGGTGATCCCAGCTGATCGGCGACACCAGCAGCCCGGTCAGCGCGCAGGTGGCCAGGCCGAGCATCCGGTGGCCCTCCCGGTCGAGCAGCGCCGCGGCGCCCAGCCCGATGAGCGCGACCATGACGGCCATGGCCAGCCACTGGACCTGCACGTTCTGGCTGCCCGCCGACCGGCTGACGAGGGCGAGCAGGGACTGGTTCCCGTTCCAGTAGACGTCGCCCGCCCGGTTCTGCAGGAACAGCCCGTGCAGCCAGTAGGCGGCTGCGTCCTGCGGTAGCACGACGAACGAGACGGCGATGGTCAGCCCGAAGACGACGGCTGCCACGGCCGCCTGCCGGTACCGGCGGGTGACCAGCAGGTACGGGATGAACAGCAGCGGGACCAGCTTGATCCCCGCGGCGATGCCGACCCCGGCGCCCTGCCAGGGGCGGCGGGCCGGCTGGCACAGGTCCCACACCACCAGGAGCATCAGTACCATGTCGATCTGGCCCAGGTAGATCGTCCGCTGCACCGGCTCGGTGAAGAAGACCGCGGCAGAGCAGAGCAGCGTCAGGCCGAGGCGGCGGATGCCGCGCGGCACGCCGACGGCGCCGAGGGTTATCCAGCTAACCCCGCACAGTGAGAGCACGTCGGCCCGGATGGCGTCCAGCGCCAGCGGCATCAGCCGCAGATGGCTGAGCGGGGCGAACAGCACGGCGGCGAACGGCGGATAGGTGAACATCAGCCCGGCCAGCCCCGGCGGCCCCGGCCAGGCGTAGAGCCCGCCAGGGCCCAGTGGCGCCCGGAATGGCGCCGCGTGCCGGACGATGAGGCCAGCGTCACGGTAGACCATCAGATCGACCGGGTCGATGGTCCAGGCAGGGAGCTGCGCAAGGCGGACGTATTGCGTCAGTACCCACCAGAACGCCGCTATCCCGGCGGCCAGGACCGCGGCATCGGCAAGCTTGCGGGCAGCCGAGGCCCCCATGCCAGCAGCACTCACCAGGGCCCCCCGTTGCCCGCGGCAGCTTACGGCTGTATCGGAGCAGCATAAATTGGCACCAGGACCCGCCCGGCAGGGGCCGGCCTTGCCAGCTGCCCGCCTTGCCGACTGCGCGCCTTGCCGGCTGCCCGCCTCGGGTCTAGCGGTAGCTGACCGGCAGCCGCTTGACGCCGTTGAGCCAGCCCGACCGCAGCCGCTGCGGGTCGCCTGCCTTGGTGATGTCCGGCATCGCGTCGGCGATGGCGTTGAACATCAGGTCGATCTCCAGCCTGGCCAGGTTTGCGCC
>DASPWG010000173.1:0-18503 GCA_035621915.1 Streptosporangiaceae bacterium | reverse complement strand
GATGGCCGAGCTGGACGTGACGACTGCGGAGATCGACGAGCTGTATGACGTTGGCCGGCTGGACCTGCCCGCCGCCCGCGACCTGCCCTGCCATACCGGCCTGGTGATGATCTCGGGTGTGACCGGGGCGGGCAGCGCGCTCGGCCGGGTGCTGCCGGATAAGTCGGTGAAGCTGGTACGGGGCGACCGGGAAGCCTTCGGGCTGCGCGGCCGGAGCGCCGAGCAGCGGGTGGCCCTCGACCTGCTGCTTGACACCGAGGTCGGGATCGTCTCGCTGGGCGGGCGGGCCGGCACCGGGAAGTCGGCACTGGCCCTCTGCGCTGGCCTGGAGGCGGTGATGGAGCGCCGGCAGCACCGCAAGCTGGTGGTTTTCCGACCGCTCTACGCTGTTGGCGGCCAGGAGCTGGGCTACCTGCCAGGCTCGGAGGCCGACAAGATGAACCCGTGGGCGCAGGCGGTGTTCGACACCCTGTCCGCCGTCACCTCCAAGGACGTCATCGATGAGGTGCTGGCCAGGGACATGCTGGAGGTGCTGCCGCTCACGCACATCCGGGGCCGCTCGCTGCACGACTCGTTCGTGGTCGTGGACGAGGCCCAGTCGCTGGAGCGCGGCGTGCTCCTCACCGTGCTGTCCCGGATCGGGGCGGGCTCCCGGGTGGTTCTCACCCACGACATAGCCCAGCGCGACAACCTGCGGGTCGGCCGTCACGACGGGATCGTGGCGGTGATCGAGAAGCTGAAGGGCCACCCGCTGTTCTCGCACATCACGCTGGTCAGGTCCGAGCGGTCGCCGATCGCGGCGCTGGTCACGGAGATGCTTGAGGACCCCGGCCTGTGAGCTGACCTGGTGCCAGGCCGTCGGCCAGGGACTGCGGCAGCCGCTGGCCGACGGCCTGGCCGGCATGGGTGGCCGGTCAGTGGCTTATGAGGGCCCGTGATCGGGTAGACGGGGGAGAACCTCGTTGCCCGAGTCGCCGCAACTGCCCGCGGGACGGTACCGTGACCTCCGATATGACTCAGCTGCCTGAACCGCCCGCCGCGCCGTCGCCGCTCATGACCGGGCTCGCCGAGCCGGTCTCGGTGATCATGCCCGTGCGTAACGAGGAGCGCTACCTCGAGGAGTCGGTCAGGCACGTACTCGGCCAGGAGTACGACGGCCAGATGGAGCTGGTGCTGGCTGTCGGCCCGTCCAGGGACCGGACGGCCCGGATAGCGCGTGACCTGGCCGCGGCGGACGACCGGATCTCGGTCGTGGACAACCCCACCGGCGGCCGGGCGGCCGCCGTCAACATCGGGCTGCGCGCCTCCCGGCACGGCATCATCGTCCGGGTTGACGGCCACGCCATGCTCCCTCCTGGCTACATAAGGACCGCGGTGGCCACCCTCGCCGAGACCGGCGCGGTGAACGTCGGCGGGATCATGGCAGCGGAGGGGGTGACCCCGTTCCAGCAGGCGGTGGCCTGGGCGATGACCTCTCCGTTCGGAGTGGGCGCGGCCAGGTTCCACACCGGCGGCGAGCCAGGGCCGGCCGACACCGCCTACATGGGCGTGTTCCGGCGGGATGCGATCGAGCAGGCCGGCGGCTATAACGAGCAGTTCCAGATCGCCGAGGACTGGGAGCTGAACCACCGCATCCGCCAGGCTGGCGGCCTGATCTGGTTCCAGCCTGCCATGCGGGTGACCTACCGGCCGCGGGCCAGTGTCATCGACCTTGGCCGCCAGTACTTCCAGTACGGCCGCTGGCGCCGCGTCGTGTCCCGGCAGCACGCAGGGACGATCAACCTGCGCTACCTGGCGCCGCCGGTCGCGGTGGTGGCGGTGACCGCCGGGACCCTAGCGGGCCTGGCAGGCCTGGCGGGAATCGCGGCCGGAGCGGCGGGCAGCTGGCCGGGCCTGCTCACCTTCGGGCTCGTGGTGCCGGCGTGCTACCTGGCCGGTGTCGCGATTGTCAGCATCCGTTCGGCCGGGCAGCTGTCCTGGAGCGCGGCCGCGCGCCTCCCGATGACCCTGACCACCATGCACATGTGCTGGGGAAGCGGCTTCCTGACCAGTCCGCGCAGTCTCGTGCCTGACAGTTCCCGCCACCCGCGACACGCGGCCTGACGGCCGGTGCTGCCGTCAGCCTGCCGGCCCGTCCTGGTCGAGCAGAGTCTCGGCGACCGCCAGGTCGGAGCCGTAAGTGATCTTGATGTTGCGCTCACTGCCGCGGACCACGCCGATCGGAATGTCGGGAAGGTACCGACGCACGACCCCGCAGTCATCGGTCGCGGGCCAGTCGGTGAACTCGGGGTCCGCCGCCGCTAGCTGGTAGGCACGGCGTATGACCGCCAGCCGGAAGCCCTGCGGGGTCTGGCAGCGGGCCAGCGAGTCGCGCGGCAGGACCCGGCCGAATGCGCCGTCGGCGATCTCGACGATGGTGTCCGCCGAAGGCACCACGACCCCGATGGCATCCCAGCTGTCCAGCGCAGAAACGCAGTCAGCCACGATTCGCTGGTCCACGAGCGGCCGCGCCGCATCGTGGAACAGCACCTTGCAGTCCTCGTCCTGGCCGGCAGGTGCGAACCTGGCCGTGAGCCAGGCGATCGCGCGCTGCGTCGAGTCGGTGCGCTCGGCACCCCCGCCGATCACGGCCGCCAGCTTGGCATAGCCCTGAAGCTGAGTGCCTACGTCCGCCGTCAGCTCGGCGGGTGTCACGACCAGCACTTCGTCCACACCCGGTGCCCGGTCAAATGCGCTGACGCAGCGGTCAAGCAGCGTCCGGCCGCGCAGCAACTGCAGTTGCTTGGGCGGGCCGGGACCGAACCTGTTTCCGGCGCCCCCGGCCAGTACGACCGCCACTGTGCGCATGGGCGGACCTTACCCGTTCGCATTCACCGAGCGGGATGGCCCAGTGCCAGTCATGGCGCTCATGAGTACGCTTAGTAGCGCTCCTACTACCTATCGTGGGATGGTTCGTCAGTTCGGAGGATGACATCGTCGCTGGACTGAACGGCAGGGAGCCTGACGGGCGACCGGGCTCTGGCCCGCCCGGCCGGGCCGACCGCGTCCGGCCAGGGCCGCGTGGCCGGGCTGCGCCGCCGTCATCGCCCGCGCCCGCTGTTCCGCGCGTCACGCCGGGCGTGGTGCTGGCGGTCACCGAACACGACCGCGCCGGGCGCGGTGCCGCGGGTATCGGCGGCGCCGCCGGGAATCCAGCTGATGACCGCCTTGGCGGCGCTGGCTCTGTCGTTGAGCGGCCGTCAGGGGCATCAGTCATCGCCCGCGATGCGGGCCGTGCGGTCACTGACTGGGCCCGCGCCCGGTCGCTTGGGCCCAGCTCGGCCTGCGGCATCTCGATCGCGCTGATCCTCTGCGCGGCTGCCTGGCTTAGCGCGGGTAGCAGGGCGGACAACTTCCGCGCCGTGGTGGCCTTGTGGGCGGGCTACCTGGTGTTCCTGGCCGGCCGGAACCTGATTGCCTGGCCTGGCGAGGGCATGCGCATCGCCAGGGGAGTCACACCGGTGCGATCCGGCGTACGGGCCAGGACGACCTGGCTCGCGGCACTTGGCTGGTGCCTGTGCGAGTGCGCCATCTACGGCGGGCTCGCGGTCGGCGCGGCCGCCGACCACTGGCCGGGGACGTGGACCCTGGCGATCGCCGTACTCAGCCTGACCGCGGTGCGGGAGCTGATGACCGCAAGCCTCGGGCCGCCCGACCCGAACGGGCCGGAGCGGGGACGGGTCTGGAGAGCCATCGAGTCGGTCGTCAGGTTGCCGGCCGGCGGCCGGATCCTGCTGATCGGGATCGTCGCGCCAGTCTGGGGCAGCCGGACTGTCCTGCTCGCCCTGCTCGACTGGGCGATCATCGCGATCGGCTTCGGACTGGCCAGCCAGCCAGCTGGCAGCGAGCGCCGGGCTCGGGACCCGTCACCGGATGTGCGGCGATCCCACCCTCCCGGCCTTGACGCTCAGGCGAGTCTGGCCGTCCTGCTCAGGCCCGCGCTCGCCGGACCTGAGCAGGACGTGCAGCCGGCCGATGATGTAGGGGCCGGGGTCGGCGCGGTCGGGGACGTGCAGCCGGCCGGCGATGTGGGGGCCGGGATTGGCGCGGCCGGGGACGTGCAGCCGGCCGGCGATGCGGGAGCCGTGGTCGGCGCGGTGCCGGGGGGAGGATCCGGCCAGGCGGCCGGGACGGGAACCTGGCCGACGGACGAGCCGGCGCCCAGCCCAGCTCAGGAGGAGCATCAGGGCGGCTGGCAGCAGCCTGGCCAGGGTGCACGGCTCCAGGTCGATAACGGCGAGCAGGCCGGGCAGGACGCGGTCGCTGCCGTCGCGGCCACCGCCCAAGGCAGGCCGCGGCCTAACCCGGCGGTGACGGAGCGACTCCTGCGGCTCCGCGACGATGGCGCGCTGGCCCGCTGGATGGGCGGCCCCGTCAAAGGCAGCCTGCTGCCGCTGCCGCCCGCGGTGCTCGCCCTGGCGGCGATGGCCGTGCTGACCATACTCGGCCTGCAGAACCTGCCGAGCGTCCTGTTCCTGACCCCGGCCCTGGTCATGCTGCTGGCCGCACCAGGGTCGAGCAACCCGCACGCCGGCAGGCTTGACTGGCTGGTGCCGCCCATCCTGCTCGGCGCGCAATTCCTGTACTTCACCGCTATCGGCCAGGCGAAGGGGATTCCCGGCCCGGTCACGCTCGCGCTGTGCGCGGCCGTGATGCTGCGGTACGCCGACCTGGCCTGTCCTGCCCGCCCGGTGGTCTTCGCGCGGCCGCTGCGGCGCACCTGGTCGATGGAACTGAGCCAGACGGACCGGGAACGCGGGAGCGCACTCGGATGGGAGGGCCGGATGCTCTTGATGGGCGCCGGTGCCGCGGCTGGAATCGGAACTTTCGCATTCATTGCCCTAACGGCTTATCTTGGGATGCTTATCTGTGCGAAAGTCCTGACGAGCATGCGGCTCCGGGAAGGAAGCGGCCCTTGATCGGCTTGGTCCTGGCGGCAGGTGCGGGACGGCGGTTGCGTCCCGACACCGATCACCTGCCGAAGACGCTGCTGCCCGTGGCGGGCGAGCAAACCATCCTCGACATCGCGCTGCGCAACCTCGCGGCCGCCGGACTGACCGACGTGGTCGTGGTCGTCGGCTACGCCGCGGCGACCGTCGCGGACCGGGTACCGGACCTGGAACGGCGCCACGGCCTCACGCTGGAACTGGTGCACAACGATCGTGCCGAGGAGTGGAACAACGCCTACTCGCTCTGGCTGGCCCGTGAGCACTTCGGCGCCGGGGTGCTGATGGTTAACGGCGACACGGTGCACCCGGCCAGCGTCGAGCAGGCGCTGCTGGCCGCGCGCAAGCCAGACCTCGCGGCGGACCTGATCCTGGCCGTCGACAACGTCAAGAAGCTCGCTGACGAGGAGATGAAGGTCATCATCGACGAGCGTGGCCTGCTCTCCAGGATTACCAAGAAGATGGATCCGGCGGACGCGTACGGCGAGTACATCGGGGTTGCCGTGATCGAGCCCAGGGCGGCGATAGCGCTCGCGGACGCGCTCGAGGTCACGTGGCGCCGCGACCCGAACCTGTATTACGAGGACGGCTTCCAGGAGCTGGCAGACCGCGGCGGCGCGGTCGTTACGCAGCCCATCGGCGAGGTCGAGTGGGTCGAGGTTGATGATCATCGCGACCTTCGCCGGGCGCGGGAGATCGCCGGCCGCTGCTAGTCTCGCGGGAACCAGCCCGGCCCGGGCCGGTGCCCGCCGCCGAGGAGTCTCATGCCGCAGATCGCCCGGATCATCGCCGCTCCTGTGTTCATCGAGGTGCGGGCGGGGGCGGTCGCTGACCTTGGCGGGCTGCTTGCTGACCAGCGGCTGGCTACGGAGGGCCGGATCGCCGTCGTCGTGGGTCCGGGCCAGGGCGAAGGCATCTGCGAGCAGCTTGACTTCGAGCCCGCAGAAATCCTCAGGGCCACCGACGGCAGCTACGACACCGCCGTGGAACTCGGCCAGCGGCTGCGCGCCAGGAAGTTCGAGGCCGTGGCGGGGATCGGCGGCGGCCGGACCATCGACGTCACGAAGTTCGCCGCGCACATGGCGGGTATCCCGATGGTCGCGGTCGCCACGAGCCTGGCCCACGACGGGATCTGCTCACCCACCAGCACGCTGGTGCACGAGTCTGGGCCTGGCTCCTACGGCGTGGTGATGCCGACGGCCGTACTGGTCGACCTGGACCGGGTTCGGCGCGCGCCGGCCGCGCTGTCCACGGCGGGCATCGGGGACGCGATCAGCGACCTGTCTGCCGTCGCGGACTGGGAACTCGCGGCAGCGGATACCGGCGAGCAGGTCGACGGCCTGGCGGTGGCGATGGCCAGGTCGGCCGCCCAGGCCGTGCTGCATCAGCCTGGCAACGCCAGGTCGGATGAGTTCCTGACCATCCTGGCCGAGTCGCTCATCATGTCCGGCATGGCGATGGCGGTGGCGGGCTCAAGCCGGCCCGCCAGCGGCGGCGAGCACGAGATCTTCCACGCGATCAACAAGCTGTATCCGGGCACGAGCAGTCACGGCGAGATCGCCGGAGCCGCTGCGCTGTTCTGCACCTTCCTGCGCGGGGACGCCGACCAGGCGGCCGCCATCTCGGCCTGCCTCGGCAGGCACGGGCTGCCGCGGCTCCCGGCCGACCTGGGCCTGTCCGACGCTCAGTTCGTCAGCGCCGTGGAATACGCGCCGGAGACCAGGCCCGGCCGGTACACGATCCTCGAGCGCCTGGCGCTGTCAGAAGCCGAGATTGCCGACCGGGTGGCTGAGTACGTCAAGGCGTTCGAGGACTAGGCAGGGCGCGCCTACATCCCCGACGGGCCAAGGCGCCAGGCCATGAACCGCGCGTACATCACGGTAGGCGGCCCGAACTCCTTGATGAGGAACTGCCCGAGCGGGGTGGTCGGGAGCGCGTCGGCTACCAGGCCCGCGGGCTTCCAGGCAGCCATCTGTGCCCTGATCTGGGCCTGAGTCGGGACTGGGCCAGGCGCGTTGTTCGCCCACAGGTCGTCCATGTAGTCGCCGAGCAGGGTCTCGCCTGCCCGGCCCGAGCGCGACGTGCGGCCCCTGACGCTTGCGTCGATGAAGTCGCCGCCGATTATCTCCAGCGGGATGCCCTTGTCGGCTTGCCAGCGCATGGGCCTGGTCAGTCCTCCGTTCGGTACGGGAACGACGAGCACGGGCGCATCAGCGGGCAGGTGCATCTCCACGATCGCCCCGACGTAGCCGCCGGGGACCATGGCCACCCGGGATGGTAGGTACGGCAGCGGCACGAGAGGCAGCAGGGCCAGCGCGGCAACCGCGAACCCGAGCACGGCAGGCTGACGCCATGGGCGGCTGCCCCGTGCCGCACGGCGCGCCCTGACCTCGTCGAGCGCAAAGGCCAGCACCGCAGCCGCGGCTCCGTCGGCCAGGATGCTCAGCCGGTCCGGCAGGGTCGAGCTGAGCATCGGCAGGTTCTGCAGCCAGTACCACGGCAGCAGGAAGCCAGGGTAGGGCCCGATCGGCTGGCCGCCGAGCGACAGCAGCTCAAGTCCCAGGAAGGTCAGGAACGCGACCCGGACCGGAAGCCGGCGCCAGAAATAGATTCCGGCCGCCAGCAGGACCACGATCAGCGGGATGCCGAGGTAGGCCAGGTACTCGGGGGCCGGCTGAGGATAGCTCGCCGCCACGCTGGCCGACCAGTTGTTGTGGACCACCAGCATGTTCGACGGCACCACGAACGCATACGGGATCGTGTATAGGTGCGTCATGTGGCCGTCGTGGCTGACCACGTTATAGGCGCCGCCGGCATGCGTGCCGTGGAACTGCACCCACAGCGCGTGGCCGCACAGCACCAGCGCGAGCCCGGCGGCTGTCGCGAAGCCGGCCAGCGAGCCCCGTGCCTGCCCGAGCACCGCGCGCGGCCGGCAGGCCGCGAGCATGATCAGCAGCACCGCGCCCGCGATCGCCGTGTCGATCAGCGCTTCCTCGCCGATGAACAGCTGGCCCGAGGCCAGCAGCCCGAGCCACAGCCCGTTGCGCCACGCCCGGCCGCGCCCGGTCACGATCCGCAGCATGGCGTCGATCATGAGCGGCGGCAGCATCGCCAGGACCAGGTGGTAGTGACCGATGCCGGACCCGATCATCGCAGGCGAGAAGCCGTAGAGCGCACCGCCGAGCGCGGCCGAGGCGATCCGCGCGCCCCAGCGGCGCAGCACCAGGTACATGGTTGAGGCGGACAGGAAGAAGCCCAGCGCGAGCAGCACGTTCAGGGAGACCTGCGGTCCGCCGATAAAGGTAACGGGGGCCATGATCACGCCCGGCAGCAGCAGCGAGGTGTTCCACATGAGGTTCACCGTGTGCGGAGCATTGAGCGCGTGCGTCACCAGCGCCGGAAGCTGGAAACGGGCGACGGCCTGCTCGCTGTAGCGCATGAACCACGTCATCTGGTCCACGTCGTGCAGGTCCCCGCCCTGCGCCCGGCTGGCCGGATCGGGCCAGAGCCTGCCGGTGACGTAGACCGCGCCGATCAGGTAACCCGCGATCACCAGGTATGGCACGCGTGACCTGCCTGTCGGCCGCTCGTCCGCAGCCTCGCGCGCGGACTTGACCGCCGGCGTGGCGAGTCCCACCTGCACCTCCTATCTCAGGCGGCCGACAGTCTACGGTCCGGAGCCTGACAGCAACTGTGAGTTAGCGTGCAAGTGAAACCTGGACGGCGGCTGAGGAGCCGATCTAGTGCTAAAGAGAACCCCGCGGGGAAAATGAGAAAAGCCGTCGCCAGGGACCGGCGAAACCAGCGGCATCGACCGGGCGATCAGGCCTGCGGTTTAGGGTACGGTCAATTCCGTCTGGGCTGACCGCCCATGAGACCCGCTCGGCTAGGGCGTGCGACATGCCCGGGAGCAGCGACGAAGCCGACACGCCGGAGATTGCGTGACGAGCCGCGCCTGACGGCTGCTTGCGCCCCAGAGGGAGACTAGGTGCAGGAAACGCGGCTGCGTGAGAGCCCGGAGGACGCCGGAGACAGGCGTCGTCCCGGCATCCTCAGCGCCGACAGCCCCGCCTGGCTGATCCTCGTGTCGGCGCTGTTCCTGCTGTCCGAGCTCCTTCCGGCGCTGCTCCGGCTGCCGCTGGGCGCCGACGAGATTACCTATATCGCCAGGACAAGCGCCCGGTCCTCCGGCGTCTTCCTGCCGCCCGTGCACGGCCAGGGCGCGGGCCTGCTCGCCGCCCCGGTCACCTTGCTTACGACCTCGCTGACCGCCATTCGCATCTGGATGGCGGTACTGTCCGCGCTGGCGCTGCTTGGGTCACTGTGGTGCTGGCGCAGCCTGCGGCCGGCCTGGGTGCTGGCCCTGGCCGGCTTCATCTTCGGCAGCCTGGCGATCACGCAGCTGAGCGGGGTCCAGATCTACCCGGATCTGTGGGCAGGCTTCGGCGCGCTGGCCATCACCGGGCTGCTACTTCAGGCCGTCGAGCGCCGGGCGCGCCGCACGGTCGTGCTGCCGCTGATCGCCTTCGCCGCCCTCGTCATCGTCTTGATGCGGCCGCAGAACCTCGTGTTCGTGCTCGCCCCGACCTTCGTGGCCCCGCTGGTCGTCCGGGGCTGGCGCAAGCCGGGCGTCCTCGTCGCCATGATCGTCGGCGCGGTGCTCGGCGTCGCCGAGTGGGTAGTCGGCGCCTACCTGTGGTTCGGCGGACTGTCCAACCGGATCAGCTGGGCCGGGCAGGAGCCGCCGTCCTTCGGACTGCACTTCTCGCTGTCCATGCAGATCAGGACCATGAGCGGGCCGTGGTACAGCGAGCCCAGGGCCTGCACCTCCGCGCAGATTGCCAGCGGCTGCAAGACGCTGCCCGGCGTCAGCGAGCCGGCCGTGCTGCTGTGGTGGCTGGCCTTCTTCGGCCTGGTGGCACTTGGGCTGTACGCATCCTGGCGGCGGCCTTCGCGGGCATCGTCGGTGCTGGCCGTCGTGACAGGCGGCTGGTCGGCGCTGCTGTACATCCTGCTGGTGCCCTTCGGCGCTCCGCGGTACTTCCTGGCGACCTGGGCGCTGTTCGCTATCGTCGCCGCCGACGGCATCGGGTGGCTGGTGACGGTTCCGAGGTGGAAGACGGCCTGCGTCCCACTGGCCGGGGCCTTCCTGGTGAGCTGGGCCATCAGCCAGCATGTCGTTCTGGTCACTGAGACGGCCCAGGCCACGTCCGTGCGGCCGTTCGAGCAGAAGGCTGACGCCATCAAGCGGCTCGGCCTCAGGCCGCCGTGCGCGGTCGGCTCCCCGTCGGTGGCGTACTTCCTCGGCTGCACCGGGCCCTGGACCGGCGGGCATGTCAGCGAGATCTTCTCGCTGACTCCCGGCGGCCCGAGTGCCTGGAAGAAGATCAGCCTGCCGCCCGGCGCGCCCTACCGGTTCGCCTGGGTCAGGCGTTAAGTCCCGCCCCGCGGGCCACTGAATGCCTGACCGTCGCTGCAGACGTTCGCGCTGCCGGTGATGCCCCCGTACTTGCTGAGCAGGTCGCCTGAGTCGGCCCGGCGGGCTGGTGCCGCCGGGCGGGGGGAGGGCCGCCGAGCAGGTGATGACGGCGGGCGCTGGGGATGGCGCAGTGCGAAGTCGGCACCGATGATCGCGGTGATGCTGCCTGGCGGCAGCGCTGGGTCGCGCTGAACCATGCCGCCGAGCACGCCCTGCAGCCGGGTGGCGGCAGGCAGGTCCGCCGCACTGCTGTACTCAATGACCGAGGACTCGTGCGCTGAGCTGGCGGCGGTCCCGATGCCGATGACGCGCATGCCCTGGCCCGTCACCGCCTGCGCCGCCTGCTGCGCGATCCCGACGATCCCCGAGCCGTTCAGCACCCGCACTGCCTGGCCCGTGGCCGCAGAGCGGTCCAGCGCGATGCCACCCCGCCTGACCGGCGGGGCCTGAGCGGGGCCCGGCGACGCGACAGCGGGCGGGACGGCACGGTCGCGCGCGATCGCGGCGAACAACTGGGCATCGCCAGGTGGCCATGTCACCCAGCTCGGGTTCGGCCCGTAGTCGACCGTGGGCAGCTCGATGAACTGCACGTTCGCGGGGCGAAGCTGCCGCATGCTCGAAGCGATGCCGGTCAGGGTCGACAGGTCCAGGCCAGAGTCGGTAGTCATGGAGCTGGCCAGGTCGGTGACCACTGACAGCAGCCTGGACGGGCTGGCCAGCATGTCTGACCGCTCGACGCCCTGCAGGACCGAGGCCATCAGGAACTGGTCGCGCTGGATCCGCTGGAGGTCAGAACCCTCCCCGATGTACCGCGCCCGCCAGAAGGCGAGCGCCTCCGCGCCCCACACGTGGTGCCGGCCCGCGCTCAGGTACAGCCTCGAGAGCGGATCGCTGACCGGGAACGGCAGGCAGATACCGACGCCGCCGACATCATCGATCACATGCTCGAAGCCGGTGAAGTCGAGCTCGATGAAGTGATCAAGCCGCAGGTGCGTGGTCTGCTCGATGGTCTTCCACAGGCAGCCGGGGCCACCGCGGGCGAATGTGGCGTTGATCTGCTCCACCTGGCCTGGCTGCGCCGGCTGGCCCAGGGCGCCCGGCTCGGGCGGGCAGGACAGGACCGGCACCACCGAGTCGCGGGGGATGCTGAGCACCACCGCGCTGCGGCCGTCGGGCGTGATGTGCAGGATGATCACGGTGTCCGACCGCTGGCCGGTGATTCCGGCGCCGAACTGCCGGTTCGGCCCGGCCCTGGAGTCCGATCCGATCAGCAGGATGTTGACGGCGCTGCTGAGCTGCGGCGGCCGCTGGCCGAGGCCGACCACGTCGATCCTGCTGATGCTGTCCCAGACCGCCCGGAACTTCAGGTATGCGGCGAGGGATCCGACGACCAGGACGAAAGCCACGGACACCGCCAGCCAGCCGAGGACGGTGCGCCAGGCCGGGCCCGTTTCCCTCATGCTGAGATAGCGGGCTGGAAGGTGGCCACGGCGGAAGGGTGCCCGCGGGGCCGGTGCCTAACCGTCTGTCAAATAGCCCTAGTCGCCATCGGGTCCGGCGAAAGCGGCCTGGTCATCGCAGATATTGACATTGCCGGTGATGCCGCCGTAGGTGATGGTCAGGTTCTCGATGGCCTGGTTGCCGACGGGCGGCTTCAGCGCGCTGAAGGTTGAGCCAAGGATCAGGTGAAGCGTGGACGAGCCAAGTTGCGGGTCCAGTTCCAGCTGGACGTCGCTGACCTCCGCGGCGAGGGTCTGCGCCGCCGGCAGGTCCGCGGCGCTGGCGTACTCGATGACCGAGTCGGTGTAGGTGTCGCTGGCCGCGTCGGCAGCCTGGCCGATCACGTCGAAGCCGCGCTGGCTCAGGTTCGTCACGGTGGCAGCGCCGAGGCCATCGGTGGTCGAGCCGTTGAACACCGCTACCTGCACCTGCGATGGCTGCAGGGTCTTCGTGGCCTTCTTGCCCTTCTTCTCCTTGACGGCCTTCGGCAGCGCGGTGTCGTGGGCGATGGCGGTGAAGAGATCGCTGGCGGCCGGCTGCTGCCACTGGACCCAGTCCGGGTTGGGCACGTACGTGGTCCACGGCACCGTGACGAACTGCACCGAGCCGCTGGTGATGCCGTGCAGGTCCTCGCCGATCTGCAGCATCCGGCTCGCCGTGAGCTGGTTGTCGATGGTGATGTTGCCGTTGGAGGTCAGCGCGTCGACCACGGCAAGCATCTTGCTCGGGCTGTGCAGCAGGCCGCTGCGCTCAATGCCCTGCAGCAGGGCCGCCATCAGGAACTGGTCACGCTCGATCCGCTGCGGGTCGTCGCCCATGCCCAGGTCCTCGCGGGTGCGCCAGAAGGCCAGCGCCTCCTTGCCGTAGACGTGGTGCTTGCCGGCGGACAGGTCCAGCCCGGACATCGGATCGTCGACGGCCGCGGGCAGGCACACGTCCACCCCGCCGAGGGCGTCGATCGCCTGCTCGAACCCCACGAAGGTGAGCTCGATGAAGTCGTTGATGTGGATGCCCGTGGTCTGCTCGACGGTCTCCCACAGGCAGCCGGGGCCGCCGTAGGCGAACGTCGCGTTGATCTGCTCGACCTGGCCGGGCTGCGCCGCCTGGCCGGAGGCCCCTGGTTCGGCACTGCATTGCAGGATCGGAACGACCGAGTCGCGGGGGATGCTCATGACGACAACCTGGTGGTCGCCCGGGGCGATGTGGACAACCATGACGGTGTCCGAGCGCTGGCCCTCTATGCCAGCCGAGCCGCCGATGGCGCCGTTCTCGCCCGCCCGGCTGTCGGACCCGATGAGCAGCAGGTTGATGGCGTTCGGGTCGACCGGAGGTCGCTTGCCCCGCAGGTCCGCCGAGACGTCGATCCGCTTGATGGAGTCCCAGACCAGGCGGTACTTGATGTAGACGGTAAGCGAGGTGCCGACCAGGGCGATCGCGGTGACGATGGCCAGGCTGCCGAGCACTATCCCGGCAACGGAACGCCTGCGGACGGGCGAGGGGCTGTTAGCTGGCCGACCAGGCTTGCGGTCGGCCGGACGCCGAAACCAGGCCCAGGGTGCTCGCCTGGACCGAGTCTGTTCCGGGCCGTCGGCCTCGTCGTAGCGGCTCATCACTCCTCGATTGACTCCGTGTCGCTTACCTGCCTGGGGACGTGCCGCTAGGTTGCCATCTATCGTACGGTCAGTTAACAGGAGGAATCACAACCAGCAGGTAAAGACCGGGGCATGCGGTCGTCAGCGCACCGCCTCCTCGTGCCTGCCGGACCGGCGGAGGATTCCTGGCGATCCGTCGGTTTGGCCCAGGGTCGCCCGCTCTAAAGTTGACCCGTGCGCCATAGCGACTCCGACGGCTCCGCGAGCAGCCAGCCACCGGCGGCCACGTCGGCAGCGCCGGCTCCGTCGGCCACGCCGCCAGGGCTGGCACCTTCGGTCAAGGCGGACGCGCCGGCACTGTCGGCGCAGGAGGCCGCTGCGAGCCAGCCGGCCGGCCCGGAGACTGCGGCCGTAGATGACGCGGTTGCGGGACCGGACGAGGAACCCGGCCGCGACGACGCGGGCCGAGCCGCGGCCGGGCTTCAGCCCGCACAAGGGCCGGCCGCCCAGGGGCCGGCCGTGCAGCCGCCGGCCGCGCAGGCGCCGGCCGCGCAAGACAGCGCAACCCACGTCGTGCAAGCCGGACGCGCTCGGGGGATGTCCTCGCTGGCCGGGCTGCTCGCGCCGGTCAGCCGGGGCTGGCGGCGCATCCGGCCCGCGCACCGCGTCCCGGCGGCCGCAGCCGGGGCGGCGATGGGCGCGCGCCCGGCCGGCGAGGCGGCCGCAGGCGTGCTCGCCAGGGTCACGGTCATCCCCGCGGTCCTGGTCGTGGCCTGGCTGCTACCCGGCCTTCCGCTGCTTCTGGGCGGGGGCTTCCTGCCAGTGCCCATGCTGCTCATCTCCGTGCCGCTGGCGGCCGCCCTGATCATGACCGGGCTGCGCGAGGTCCCGGCCGAGCTGGCGAGGCCGGCCCCGGCTGGCCGGCGCCAGGCCCGCAGCTGGACGACCTGGTTCGGGCTGCTCGGCACCGTCGCCGTGGTCGGCGGGCTTATCGCCTGGCAGCTGCGTTACAGCTCGGAGTCGGTCATCGTGCTGCGCGACGCCGGCACTTACCTGCAGGCCGCGTACTGGATCGCGCAGCACGGCCAGCTGCCCATCTCGCAGCAGCTAGCTGCGTTTGGCGGCGCCCACCCCGGCATGAGCTTTGCCAGCATCGGCTTCCTCAGCCGTGGCACGTCAATCTATCCGGCCGTGACCTCCGGCATGCCGATGCTGCTGGCGGCGGGGTTCTGGGCGGATGGCGTCTCCGGAGCGGCCGCGGTGGGGCCGATACTCGGCGGGCTCGCCGCGCTCAGCTTCGCCGGGCTGGTAGCCAGACTTGTGGGGCCGCAGTGGGCGCCTGCCGGTGCGCTCATTCTCGGCCTGAGCCTGCCGCAGCAGTACCTGGGCCGGTCCACTCTCAGCGAGACCGCGCTGCAGGTGCTCCTGTTCGGCGGACTGTGCCTGCTTGCCGACGCCCTGCTCGTACGCCCGGCGCTCGGGGTCGGCAGCAAGGCCCTGGCCAGCGGGCCGGGCGGTGCTGACCCACGCGGCTGGCTGCGGGCCGGCGGCGGATGGCTGGCCACCGGACGGCGATTCGCAACGCCGGCCAGGTGGAATGCGTGGCTGACACCCGAGCGCGCACTCGCTGGCCTTGCCGGGCTCTGTATCGGCTTCAGCCTGCTGGTGAGCCTCGATGGCCTGATCTACCTGCTGCCCGTCATCCCGTTCGCAGCCCTGCTGCTGTTCGCGCGCAGGACTCAGGGCATCCCGTTCCTGGCCGGAGCCGTCATTGGCGTCGGCTACGGCGCGGTCGGGGCGTTCTTCCTCAGCCGGCCGTTCGTCGATTCTGTCGGCGGATCTGTCGGCGTCGGCGCAGTCGCAGCCGCGTGGCTGGCAGCGCTGTCGGTAGTGGCCGGGCAGCTCTGCCGCCTTGCGTCCGTGCGCCGCTTCGTGCCCAGGTTGCTGGGCAGGATCCCGCTGCGCTGGCTGCCAGAGTTCGGCGCGCTGCTGGCCGCCGCGGCGCTGATCGGCTTTGCCGTCCGGCCGTACGTGCAGATAGCCCGCGGTCATCCGAGCCCAGCGGTCTCGGCCTTCATTGCCGGCCTGCAGCGGCTTCAGGGGCTGCCGGTGGACCCGACGCGGCTGTACTCAGAGCAGACGCTCTACTGGGTGATCTGGTACATCGGGCTGCCGACGGTTCTGCTTGGCGGCGCGGGGCTCGTGCTCGTGGTCCGTCAGAACCTGCGCGCGCTGCTGACCTGGCGCGACCCCGCCAGCGCCTGGCGGATCTGGGGATTGCCGCTGGCGATAATCTGCGCCGGGTCTCTCATCGTCTTGTGGCGGCCCGACATCGTCCCCGACCAGCCATGGGCCAGCCGGCGTCTGGTGGTCATCGTGCTGCCAGGGCTGATCATCTGCGCACTGTGGGCAGCCTCGTGGCTCTCGCTGCGTGCCCGCAGCCGCGGCGCTACGCCGGCGACCGCCGCGGTGGTGGGATTGTTCTGCGCGGCCGCGATGCTGGTCCCGACCGTCGCGACCACCTTCGGCCTGGGCATCAGCCACAGCGGCACGGCCGGCGGACTGCGGCCAGTTGCCCAGGGCATGGCGTTGCAGCGCACCGGCGCGGGCGAGTCCACCGCGGTCGCCTCGCTGTGCGCGCAGATCCCGCGCAAGGCATCGGTGATTATTCTCAGTGCGGCCACCGCGTCGCAGTTCTCCCAGGTAGTCAGGGGCATGTGCGGCGTTCCCGTCACGGCCATGGCCGGCCAGCCGGCCACCGCGGTGCAGACGGTAGTAGCAGCCATCAGCACCGCCGGCCGGCGCCCGGTCCTGCTGGCGTCCTCGGCGCTGGCGTTTGCCGGCTACGGCGGCAGTCCCGTGCGGGTCCTGGACCTGGTCACGACCGGTGACCCGCACGAGCTGACGCAGCTGCCGACCGCGCCGGTGCCGCTGCGCTTCACCATCTGGATGACCTTGCCTCCCGGTTCGGGATTCGGCACGTAGCAGCGGCGTTCCCGGCCTGAAGGCGTAGCCGTCGCCTAGCCGAGTGTGTCGGCCTGCGAGGCGGGGACGGCGAGGTGAGCCTCCGCGACCGGCTGCCACTGCCATGTGCGGCCGACCTGCGCCTGCGCGACCAGGCTCACCGACCTGATCGTGACTGTGATCTCGGGCAGCCGGCGTCCGAGTGCGGTGATGACCGGGGCCGCAGGCCCGGCGGCGTTGCTGTAGGCGACGGTGACGTGCGGCAGCCACGGTTCGGTGTCGGGCTTCGCCTCGCACCCGGCTGCCTCGGCGGCGGCTGTGACCGCGTCCAGCACGGGAAGCAGCGCGCCCGCTGGCTCGACGGCGAGCACGACGGCCTCCGGATGGTAGAAGACGCGGCCCAGCGTGACGGGGATCGGCTGTACGACGGCCAGCCTGCCGCGGGCGCCGGCCGTCATCGCCGCCACCTGGTCCGCGCTGACTTCGTCGGCGAACCCGACGGTCAGGGTGGTCAGGTGCAGCCATTGCGGCCGGACCAGGTCCAGGTTCGGCAGGCCGGCGAGCCGCCGCTGAGCCTGCCCGGCGAGGTCCCGGACCGCTGGCTGATCATGGAACAGCATGTGCCAGTGGTACTGGAGCCGGCCGGGGAAGCGACCGGGCCGCTGCCACCAGTGGTCAGCCATCCGGGTGGGGAGCGGACTCATCCGGGGTACCTCCAATCTCCGCGGCCGGATTTGCCACCGGCACCAGGTGCCCATACAGTTGGTTAACACGACGCGGGGTGGAGCAGTTCGGTAGCTCGCTGGGCTCATAACCCAGAGGTCGCAGGTTCAAATCCTGCCCCCGCTACCAAGCGAAGTGCACGTCAGAGGCCCGGGGAACATCCTCCGGGCCTTTCTGATGTCCCGATGGAGCCACGCTGTGCACGGACTTGTGCGCGGCGCACCGACGATCATGGCTGGTCAGCGGGTTCCCGCCCTCGCCTAGCCCTGATGACGTGTGGACGGCTGGGTAGGTTGCACATCAGTGTGCAACGGAGAGTTGTGCCGTGCTGCGAAGCTCGGGGAGAAGAAGGCAATGACCGCACCGACGCCGCCGACCTCGACCGTCGTCCGCCCGTTCACTGTCTCGATCCCGGATTCGGAGATCGAGGACCTGAAGCAGCGACTGGCCAGAACTCGATGGCCGGATCCTGAAACGGTGGGCGACTGGTCGCAAGGGGTTCGCGTAGAGAACGCGAGATCGCTGGTCGAGTACTGGGAGCGCGGCTACGACTGGCGGCGTTTGAGTCCGGGCTCAATCGCTTCCCCCAGTTCCTGACCGAGATTGACGGGCTGGACATCCACTTCATCCACGTCAGGTCCAGCAGTCCGGGCGCGATGCCGCTGATACTCACGCACGGATGGCCGGGTTCGATCGTCGAGTCCCTGAAGTTGATCGGCCCGCTGACCGATCCGGTTTCGTTCGGAGCAGACGCCGCCGATTCATTCGACGTCGTCGTCCCGTCGCTCCCCGGGTTCGGGTTCTCGGGCAAGCCCACGGAGACCGGGTGGACTGTATCGCGCATCGCAAGCGCGTGGGTGGAGCTGATGAAGCGTCTCGGCTACACAAGATGGGCCGCGCAAGGCGGCGATTTGGGGTGCCGTCGTCACCACCGCGCTCGGGGACATGCAACCTGAGGGGCTGCTCGGAATTCACCTGAACACCTAGTACGCCTTTCCCGCGCATATACCCGACGCCTTGTCGCCCGAGCAGCGCTACGCCGTGCAGACCCTCGCCCTCTACACCGGCGATCTCGGCGGGTCGAACCACCTTCAGGTCACGAAGCCGGAGACTGTCGGATTCGCTCTGGCGGACTCTCCCGCTGGTCAGGCTGCCTGGATCTACGAGAAGTTCACGAAGCTGGATCGAAGACACCTACAGCAATCTGATCCACTACGGCGAGGCCGACAAGGGCGGGCACTTCGCGGCCCTGGAGCAGCC
>DASPWG010000172.1:0-15818 GCA_035621915.1 Streptosporangiaceae bacterium | reverse complement strand
AGCGGCACGGTAGTGCCCCACAGCAGGCCGGCCGAGATGAGCGCGGGGAAGGCAAGACGACGGCTGTTCATGCCTCCATATCAGCCGCTGATCGACACAGATTTGGACCACAGGCTCATCTAGCAACTATTATTTAGTACTGTGGCTACTGAGCTAAACGAAATTGACATACAGCTGCTCGCCGAGCTGCAGGCAGACGCGGACCGGACTAACGTCGAACTGGCCAGGATCGTGGGCCTGTCCCCCGCTGCCACGCTGCACCGGGTGCGACGGCTGAAGGAGTCTGGGGTGATCCGCCTGATCAGCGCCCACCTGGACCCGGCCGCCGTGGGTTTCCCGCTGCAGATGTACGTCGCCGCGACGCTGGGACGCCACGACCTGCGGACCACCAGGCTGTTCGAGGATCACCTGCGGTCGGTGCCGCAGATCATTTCCGCGGACAACGTCACCGGCGAGATGGATTACCTGCTGACCGTGGTGGCCAGGAACGTCGCGGAACTGCGCGACGTGCTGGCCGCGCTCGCCACCAGGGGCGGCTCGCGCCTGGTCACCTACCTGCGCCTGGATGAGGTCAAGCCGCCGTCGCGGCTCCCGCTGCAGGCTCCCTAGCGGGCATCACTGGTAGGAGATCATCACCGGCTGCGGGTAGTGCTGCATCGTCTCGGCCGGGGTCAGCATCGGGTGGTCCTTGACGAAGAAGTTCTTCCAGCCGAAGAACACGCCCTTCGGGGCGGCCGCCGTCACCGCCTCCCAGGTCTGCATCTTGTCGGCGGGCGTGCCCTGGCCGTCCATGTGGATGACGATCGCAAGATCGGCGTGATGCGTGTCAAGCTTTGACTCGCCGACGATCATCGAGAGCCGGAACTGGTGCAGCACGAGCAGCTTCTGCGGCAGGTGGTAGCGCGCGGTCAGGGCCGCGAGCCAGCTGACGACGCTGTTGATCTCGCTGATGTTGACGCTGCCGATCTGCTGCAGCGGCAGCTGGCCGGGCTGCAGCTTCCACTCCGGGTCAAGCGCGAGCCCGACGTCCGGCAGCTTGAGCAGGGATGTGTAGAGCTTGGCCTGGGTGAGCAGGTTCGCCCGGCCAGGCTGCAGGTCCAGGATCACGTAGAGCCCGTCCTTGTTGGCCCGGCGTACCCACGGCCGCAGCTGGGCCACTGGCGTCTCGTAGGAGTACAGGCCGTTCGGACTAGGAAAGCTCAGCGCCACCGTGGCGATGATCTCGAACGCGGGCACTACCGGGACCTTGCTCAGTGCCTGGTAGGGCGCGGCAAGCGCCCGCACCCTGGCGATGCTCGCGGACAGGCCCTGCTCGCCGAGCGCGCCAAGGCCCGGCGTACCTGGGTGCCCGTACATGGCCACGAGCCGGTGGCCGGGGAACAGGATCTCGCCGCCGCCGGGAAGCTGGACGCCGGTCTCCGCGACGGCGACCTTGTCCGCGAGGCTCCAGGTCGTGCCGAAGCCGGCCCCGAGCGCGAGGATGTAACGCGGCTTGCTGGCCGCCAGGGCCGTGATGGCAGCCGGGTCCGCACGCGGGTCGTAGCCGGTCAGCGCGACGATCTTGGCACCTGCCGCCTGCGCGGTCGTGGTCGCGGCGGTCAGCGCGGCGGCCGGCCTGCCCGTGCGCACGAGCAGCGCCACGGTGCGCAGCGGGGCGGGCGCCACCGTCGCCGGCAGCGAGCGGAGGCTGGAGATAACGCTGACGCCTGGTAGCTGACGGGCCAGGGCGCTGGCCGCGAGCCCGACCGCGAGTACGTCAGCCGGGTGCAGGCTCCTGATCTCGGCCCGCACGGCAGAGCTCAGCGCGGCGGGGTCCGCCACCCCGGCCCCGGTGAGCAGCAGCGGGACGTGCCGGCGCAGCGCGTCGCGGGCGGCAGCGGCGACCTCGGCCGGCTGCCCGCCGCTGGTCACGACCACTACTGGGGCAGCGGCGTAGAGGTCGTGGCTGACCTCGGCGGCAATGGCAGCGGGCGAGCCGGTCAGCACCGAGGTAGCCGCGGCAGGCAGACGGAGCTGGGCCGCGGTAGGCCCGGCAGCCGCGGGCGACTTGCCGGCCGTCGAGACGTAGTAGACGCCACCGAGCGCGATCGCGGCTAGTGCCACCAGCAGCACGATCGCCCGGCGCGGCGCCCAGTTCCTGCCCCGCCCGAGTGCGTGGGTCCCCTGCGCCACGTCAGCAGTCCATTCCTCATCAGCGTGATGCGCGCGCCTGCCAGACGGCACGCACGCGGCGATGATACGCGAGCATGACAGACTGAATCGGCTGCCGCGCAGGATTCATCCGGTCGCAACCTGCCGTTTCCCTGAGATGCGATCATGGCCGGATGCCGCTATTTGCTTTCGAGGGCCACAAGCCCACCATCAGCCCGACAGCGTGGATCGCACCGACCGCCACGCTTGTCGGGGACGTGATCGTGGAGGACGAGGCGTCGGTCTGGTACGGCGCCGTGCTGCGTGCCGACTTCAGCCGCATTATCGTCCGGCACGGGGCCAACGTGCAGGACGGATCGATTCTGCACGGGGGCGTGAGCCAGGTGACCGAGATCGGGGCCGGCGCGACGGTCGGGCACCTGTGCGTGGTGCACGGCGCGGTCATCGGCGCCGAGGCCCTGGTGGGCAACGGCGCCACCGTGCTGGACGGCGCGCGCATCGGCAGCCGGGCCCTGATCGCGGCCGGCTGCACCGTGCCGCCGGGCATGGAGATTGGCGACGGCATGCTGGCGCTGGGCACCCCGGCTCGCGTCACCGGGCCGGTCAGCGGAGCCGCGAAGCAGTGGGTGGACCACAACCCCGAGGTCTACCGGCAGCTGGCCAGGCGGCACGCCGCGGGAGTGACGCCGGCTTAGCGGTAGCTGCTGTCGCCCGGCCAGCGGGCATCTGGTTCCCTTCTATGCATGACCTCAGCAGAACCGCAGGATGCGCCGTCCTGGTTCACCGCCGCGCTGGCGGCACCGGTCGAAACGGCGCGGACCGTGGTGGACGAGGTGCAGATCGCCTACCGGGCGTGGGGCGAGCCCGGCGTGAACGGCCTTGTCCTGGCGCACGGCGGCGCCGCGCATTCTCGCTGGTGGGACCACATCGCCCCGCTGCTGTCCCGCGGTCACCGCGTGGCCGCGATCGACTTGTCCGGGCACGGCGACAGCGGCCGGCGGGAGAAGTACACGCTGGACAGCTGGGCTCACGAGGTCGTCGCAGTAGCTGATGCCGCCGGAATCACCGGCCCGCCGGTCGTCATCGGCCACAGCATGGGCGGCTTCGTCGCGCTGCGGGCGGCCGGCCTGTACGGGTCGGCTCTGGCCGGGATCGTGGTCATCGACTCGCCGGTCCAGGACATCACTCCCGAGGACCGGGCAGCCAGGGACGAGCGCGCGTTCGGGCCGCTGCGCGTGTACCCGACCAGGGAAGCGGCCATCGCGAGGTTCAGGCCGATTCCGGACCAGCCGACGCTCCCCTACATCCGGCAGCACGTCGCGGAGACGTCGATCAGGCCGGTTCCCGGCGGCTGGAGCTGGAAGTTCGATCCGGCGATCTTCGGCCGGACGCAGGCTACGCCCGGCTTGCTCCACCAGCTCGAGTGCCGGGTGGCTCTGTTCCACGCCGAGCACGGGATCGTCCCGCCGCAGACCACCGAGCTCATGTACGACAAGCTGGGGCGCCGGGCACCGGTGATCGAGATCCCGGCCGCAGGGCATCACGTCATGCTCGACCAGCCGATAGCGCTGGTCACCGCGCTCCGGACGCTCCTGTCGGACTGGGACCACTCGGTGCCCGCACGCCCCGAGCCCTGACGCCAGGCCCGCGATATCGTAGTTTGCAGACCGATCCAGTAGGTTTGCGAGGACAGTCCATGGCGCTGCCGGATTTCTTCGTGGCGGGCGCGCCGAAGGCGGGGACGACCGCCCTGCACGCCGCCCTTGCCCGTCATCCTGCGCTGTACATGTCCCCGGTGAAGGAGCCCAAGTTCTTCCTGACCGACGGTCCGCCCCCGACCCAGGGCGGGCCCGGCGATGTCAGGACATATCGCGAGCACGTGTGGCGGCAGGCGGACTACGAGGCGCTGTTCGACCCGGCCCCGGCCGGCGCGCTGCGCGGCGAGTCGACGCCGTTCTACCTGTACCGCGACGACGCCCAGCTGCGGATCCGCAGCCGTATCCCTGACGCCAGGCTGATAGTGGTGCTCAGGGACCCGATCGAGCGAGCCCACTCCAACTGGACACACCTGTGGTCGGCAGGGCTCGACCCGATCGACGACTTCGTCCGCGCCTGCGCCGAGGAGGAGCGCAGGATCGCGGCAGGCTGGGCGGACTTCTGGCACTACGTCCAGCTCGGCATGTATGGCAGGCAGCTCGAGCACCTCTACTCGGTGTTCCCCCGCGAGCAGGTGCTCGTTTTCCGCTACCGGACCATGATCACCGACGCGGCCGGCCTGCTCGACACGGTGTGCGGCTTCCTCGGCGTGCAGCAGGGCATCCTCACCGAGGTCCCGCGCGAGAACGTCACGGCCCATCCGCCGCTGACGGCCAGGCACCGGTCACTGGCCAGGCTGCTGCGAGCGGGCTCCGCACTCGCCACGGTGCTGCCCGGCCGCCTGGGCACGGCCATCACCGACCGGCTGGAGCACAGCCTGCAGGCGGGCGCCACGGCGAGGCAGCCGCTGACCTGGGAGCAGCGCCAGGCCCTCATCCCGCGGTTCGAGTCCGACATCCGGCTGCTCGAGTCCCTTACCGGCCAGGAGTACGGCGACTGGCTGGCGCCGCGCGGCGACTCCGGCGGCCTTGTCGGAGCCCGGCCCACCGGACAGCGCCAGGCGCGCAACGGGCTGCCCAGGGACTTCTAGCAGAATCAGGGGCATGGTCTCTGAAATCTTCGAACCCGAGCGGTGGCGTGCTGTCGAAGGGTTCGCCTTCACCGATATCACCTACCACCGGGCCGTCGACTCCGGCACGGTCCGCATCGCCTTCAACCGGCCGGAGGTCAGGAACGCGTTCCGGCCGCACACGGTCGACGAGCTGTACCGCGCGCTCGACCATGCCCGGATGTCCAGTGACGTCGGCTGCGTGCTGCTGACCGGCAACGGGCCGTCCCCCAGGGACGGCGGCTGGGCGTTCTGCTCGGGCGGTGACCAGCGGATCCGCGGCCGCGACGGGTACCGGTACGCCGACGGCGAGACGGCTGCGGCTATCGACCCGGCGCGCAGCGGGCGCCTGCACGTCATGGAGGTGCACCGCCTGATCCGGTTCATGCCCAAGGTCGTCATCTGCGTGGTGCCGGGCTGGGCCGCAGGCGGCGGGCACAGCCTGCACGTGGTGTGCGACCTCACCCTGGCCAGCCGGGAGCACGCCCGGTTCAAGCAGACGGACGCCGACGTCGGCAGCTTCGACGGCGGCTTCGGATCGGCCTACCTGGCAAGGCAGGTAGGCCAGAAGTTCGCGCGGGAGATCTTCTTCCTGGGCGACACCTACGACGCCGAGGCCGCGCACCGGATGGGCATGGTGAACGCCGTGGTCCCGCACGCCGACCTGGAGCGAACCGCCCTGGACTGGGCCGCCAGGATCAACGCCAAGAGCCCGACGTCGCAGCGGATGCTGAAGTTCGCGTTCAACCTGATCGACGACGGGCTCGTGGGCCAGCAGGTGTTCTCGACGGAGGCCACGCGGCTGGCGTACATGACGGACGAGGCCGTCGAGGGCCGGGACGCTTTCCTGGAGAAGCGCGATCCGGACTGGTCGCGGTTCCCGTACTACTACTAAGCCCCGCAGGCCGGCGGTCAGCGCGTCGGCGGCGTGACGGGCAGGCCGGCGGTCAGCGCGTCGCCGGCGTGACGGGCAGGCCGCCGAGCACGACCGCGGCCGGATGATCAAGCGCGCGCAGGTCAGCAAGCGGGTCGCGGTCGTAGACGACGAAGTCGGCGGGCGCGCCCTCGTCAAGCCCTGGCAGGCCGAGGAACTCGCGCGCTGTCCAGCACGCGGCGCCAAGCGCCACCTCGGGTGGCAGCCCGCCGGCCGCCAGGTGCCGGACCTCGTCCGCGACGCGGCCATGCGGCCGGAAGTCGGTGCCGGCCAGCACGGCGACACCGGCCGCGTGCGCCGCCACCGTGAGCGAACCGAGCCGGGCATACCCGTCGAGGAACCACTGCCTGGCGGGTGGCTGCAGTGCCCGGATCTCCGCCATCTGCCCGGCCCACGGCGTATAGGTCGGCACCAGCGCCGTGCCCTGGGCGGCCATCCGCGGCAGCAGGTCATGGGAAAGCCACAGGCCGTGCTCCAGGCTGTCCACACTGGCCTCGACGGCCCGACGGCAGGCAACCTCGTGCATGGCGTGAATCGCCACCCGGCCGCCGGCCTCGTGCACCCGCCGCACCGCCTCGGTCAGCACCCCGGCCGCCAGCATCCGCGGCTCCGCGAACGTCTCCTCATCCACGATCCAGTCGCCGCGCAGCTTCACCCAGCCATCACTGGCCAGCGCCTCCTCGGCGGCAGCAGCCGGCAGCTCGGCCTCGGCAACTTCCCGGCCCCAGCCGGGAAAGAAGAGGCCGGGCGTGCTCAGCCACGGCCCGGCCGAGACGACTCGCGGCAGCTGCGGGTCCTGGCCGACCCAGCCCGGCAGCCGACCGGGCGCGCCCGCGACGCGCACCGCCGTCACGCCCGCGTCGCGGTGTGCCAGCAGGTCAGCGCGCAGGACCGCCTCGTCGAGCGGCTGGCCGGGCTCCGGCGCGCCTGGATGGCTGTGCGCGTCCACCAGGCCCGGCAGGACAAACGCCCCGGTGGCGATCGTCATTGCACCCGCCACCGGAGCGTGGCTGATCCTGCCGTGCTCGGTCCACAGCTCAACATGCTCGCGGCCCGGCAGCAGGGTCCCGCTGACGTGCAGCTCCACCCGGTCACGCTAGGACGCGCCGCCGGCCACCAGCAAGCCGTTCTGCCCGCAGCAGAGCAGGCGGCGCCGGGCCGGGCAGCCAGCAGATGGCAGCGGCACGGCTGCTGACGCGGCGAGACCGATCAGCGCAGTTCGGTGCGCAACTCGTGCGCGCCATCGGCGCGGGTGAGCTCGTAGTAGAGCCTGGCCCGGCCATCGCCGAGCGGCAGCGTGCTGACGTAGCGCAGGCCGCGCCTGCCGACCGGCGACTCTGCGGCCGGCTCTGAGCCGAGCGCCGTCAGCGTTCCCGGCAGCGCGCCGACTGCCACGCCGGTGCGCTCCTCGAAGTTCTCCGCCGCGGTCGCGCGGCCGTCGTAGTACGCGACCACTCCATCGGCGGTGAACCGCACGTCGCTGACGCGCACCCCGCGCGCGTCCCACTGCCCTGGCCTGGGCAGCAGCGCCGGGCCGTGCCATGTCCAGTCCAGGCCGTTGGCGCTGCTGGCGTACTCGCTCCACATCCTGTCGGTCTGGTCAGGCTCGGTCAGCGGGTGAATGCACGCCCACATGTGCCAGCTGCCAGCGTTCTGCACGATGACCGGATCCTTGACCGCCCTGGCCTGATCGCCGGGCAGCACCACGCGGCGCCGCCTGACGTCGAACGCGTCGGGAGAGTGCCCTTCGAGCAGCTCGACCCGCCAGTGCTTGGTGCCCCACGTCGCGCAGCTCAGGTACAGGCGCCAGCTGCCGTCGGCGGTGACGGCGAGCACCGGCCGTTCCAGCGATTCGGCGTCCATCTGCTCCTTGGTGATGACCTGGAGCGTCTGGAAGTCCTCGCCGTCGCTAGATCGCGCCACCACTACGGCGAATCCGCGCCCCTGGCCCACGGGCCGCCGCAGGCGGTAGGCCAGCACGATCTCGCCGCCGGCCAGCACAGCGCTCGGACCGCCTGCCCAGGCGCCTGCTACGTTCGAAGGAGGGAGCACTGCGACAACGGAACGCGCCGGATCCGGCAGCAGCCCGTCAAGCCCGGCTGAGTACTCCTCGCTGATCATCATGAGAACAATAGGCTAATCGTGAGAATGCTGATGCTGTCTTGACGATCTTGACCTTGTTTTCAGAGCGGAATAGTAGGTAGCGTCGTTTTGTTCTTGCCCGCGGCGGCCAAGGAAAGCGAGGATTGATCGTGACATCCCTCCACCTCGCCGTCGCCCTGGACGGCGCTGGCTGGCATCCGGCGGCCTGGCGAGAAGCTGACGCGCGGCCTGCCGAGCTCTTGTCGGCCCGGTACTGGACCGATCTGGCCGCCGAGGCCGAAGCCGGCCTGCTGGACTTCGTGACCTTCGAGGACTCGCTCGGACTGCAGCCAGGCGGGCCCGGCCGGGTGCAGGGCCGGCTCGACGCGGTCCTGATCGCGGCGCGGGTAGCGCCGCTGACCCGGCACGTCGGGCTGATCCCGACCGTGATCGTGACCCACACCGAGCCGTTCCACATCTCCAAGGCCATCGCCACCCTCGACTACGTCAGCACCGGCCGGGCCGGCGTGCGGGTGCGGGTGTCGGCGAGCCAGGACGACGCCGCACTCATCGGGCGCCGCAGCCTGCCGGACCTGGCTGACCGGAACGATCCGGCCGTCCAGCAGGTTGTCGCGGACTTGTTCGGCGAGGCCGCGGACTACGTCGAGGTCGTCAGGCGGCTCTGGGACTCCTGGGAGGACGACGCCGAGATCAGGGACGTCGCCACCGGCCGCTTCGTCGATCGCGGCAAGCTGCACTACATCGACTTCGAGGGCCAGTGGTTCAGCGTGAAGGGGCCCTCGATCACACCGCGCCCGCCGCAGGGCCAGCCGGTCGTTGCGGCGCTGGCCCATCGCAGCGAGCCGTTTCGCCTTGTCGGCAAGTCGGCCGATGTCGGCTTCGTCACCCCGCGCGACGCGGCGCAGGCCGCGGCCATCGTGGCGGAGATCCGCGCTGCGCAGGCCGAGGCAGGACGGGCGCAGCAGACCGTGCACGTCTTCGGCGACCTGCTCGTCTACCTCGACGCCGACCCGGCCTCCGCAGCCGCCCGCAGGGACCGGCTTGACCAGAGCGCGGGCAGGCAGTACGGCAGCGACGCCCTCAGCTTCACCGGCACCCCGGCGCAGCTAGCCGACCTGCTGCAGGAATGGCACGCCGCGGGGCTGACCGGCTTCCGGCTGCGACCGGCCGCGATCCCGCACGATCTCACTCAGGTCACTCGCGGTCTCGTTCCCGAGTTGCAGCGCCGCGGCGCGTTTCGAACTCACTACGAGTCCTCGACGCTGCGCGGGCTGCTCGGCCTGCCCAGGCCCGCGAATCGGTACGCCACGGTCTGAGGAGGGATCCACGCCATGTCAAAGCCTGTCAAGCAGGTCCACCTGGCCGCCCACTTCCCTGGTGTGAACAACACCACGGTGTGGAGCGATCCCCGCGCGGGCAGCCACATCGAGTTCAGCTCATTCGCGGCGTTCGCGCAGACCGCCGAGCGCGCGAAGTTCGACTTCCTGTTCCTCGCCGAGGGGCTGCGGCTGCGCGAGCAGAACGGCGCGATCTACGACCTGGACGTGGTCGGCAGGCCGGACACGTTCACGGTGCTCGCCGCGCTCGCCGCCGTCACCGACCACCTCGGCCTGGCCGGCACCATCAACTCGACCTTCAACGAGCCGTACGAGGTGGCCCGCCAGTTTGCCTCGCTCGACCACCTGTCAGGCGGCCGCGCGGCCTGGAACGTAGTCACCTCGTGGGACGCGTTCACCGGCGAGAACTTCCGCCGCGGCGGCTTCCTGCCGCAGGACCAGCGCTACGAGCGCGCCAGGACCTTCCTGCGCACGACCTGGGAGCTGTTCGACTCCTGGCAGGGCGGCGAGATAGTGGCCGACCGCGAGGACGGCGTGTTCCTCGCCGATTCGGGCGCCGGCCGGTTCGCGCATCACGACTCGCACTTCGACATCGGCGGCCAGTTCAACGTCCCGCGCAGCCCGCAGGGCGGCCCCGTCATCTTCCAGGCGGGCGACTCCGATGAGGGCCGCGAGTTCGCCGCCGGCGACGCGGACGCGATCTTCAGCCGGCACAGCACGCTGGAGGCCGGCCAGGCTTTCTACGCCGACGTCAAGGGCAGGCTGGGCAGGCACGGCCGGGGGCCCGAGGACCTGCTGATCCTGCCCGCGGCGACGTTCGTGCTTGCCGACACCGACGACGAGGCGCGCGAACTCGCACACGAGGTCAGGCTCCAGCAGGTCAGCGGCGCGACCGCGATTGCGTTCCTCGAGCAGCTGTGGAACAGGGACCTGTCGGGCTACGACCCGGACGGGCCGCTGCCGGATATCGACCCCGACGTCGGCGAGCACACCGTGGCCCGCGGGCGGGCCAGCGTGCGCATGCACCGTGACCCGCTGACCACCGCGCGCGAGTGGCGGGAGAAGGCGGCCGCGCAGAACCTGTCCATCCGCGAGCTGATCATCGAGGTCACCGGGCGCCAGTCGTTTATCGGGTCGGCTGCCACGATCGCGACGACGATCAACGACTTCGTCCAGGCCGACGCGAGCGACGGGTTCATCCTGGTCCCGCACATCACGCCTGGCGGGCTCGATGAGTTCGCTGACAGGGTCGTCCCGCTGCTGCAGGAACGTGGCGTGTTCCGCGCTGAGTACAGCGGTTCCACCCTGCGCGACAACCTCGGCCTTCCGCCCCGGCAGCCCAGGGCAGCGACGGCGCACGCAGGCCGGGCGGCGTCGTGAGGTTCCTGCTCATCAGCCTGATCGTGCACGCGCCGGATCCCGTGACCGGCGCCCGGCCGGACACCACCCAGCGGTTCCGCCAGGTGCTCGACAGCGCGCTGCTGGCCGAGGAACTCGGCTTCGACGGGTTCGGGGTGGGCGAGCGGCATGAGCGGCCGTTCATCTCCTCCTCGCCGCCGGTGGTGCTCAGCCACATCGCCGCGCTGACCTCGCGCATCCGGCTGTTCACCGCGGTGACCACGCTGAGCCTGCTCGACCCGGTGCGTGCCTACGAGGACTACGCGACGCTTGACCACCTTTCCAACGGCCGGCTTGAGCTCATCATCGGGAAGGGAAACGGCGCCGCCCAGCGGGAACTGTTCCACGTCACGCCGGCCGACCAGTGGGAGCGCAACGCCGAGAGCTACGAGCTGTTCCGGCAGATCTGGCGGCAGCCCTCAGTCACCGCGGAGCCGAAGTTCCGCCCGTCCCTGCAGGACGCCGAGGTCTGGCCGCGCCCGCTGCAGCAGCCCGTCCGGGTCTGGCACGGCAGCGCGACCAGCAAGGAGTCCGTGGACCTGGCCGCTCGCTACGGCGACCCGCTGTTCTCGGCCAACGTGACCAACCCGATCGATCCGTACGCCGAGCTCGTCCGGTACTACCGCGAGCGCTGGGCGCACTACGGCCACGACCCGGCCCTTGCTGCTGTCGGGGCCGGAACCGCCGGCTATTACGCGGCCAGGACGTCGCAGGAGGCCATCGCCGCCTACCAGCCGGTGTTCGCCGGGTACCTGGCGATGCAGCGGCGGATGGGGATGGAACCCGTCTTTCCCACGCTCGAGGACTTCGTCGAGCGCAGCTCGGCACTGATCGGCAGCCCGGAGCAGGTGATCGACAAGGTGCATCGTTACCACGACCAGTTCGGGCACAGCGTCATGCACCTGCATGCCGAGCCCTCAGGTCTGACCACGGCGCAGCACCGTGCATCGCTTGAGCTGTTCCAGTCCCAGATAGCGCCGGCGCTGCGCCGCGACATCCCCGATCCGCCGTGGCCGTGGGGGCCCGTCCTGCCGCCCGCGGACGTGCCCGTGCCCGCTCATGCTGGAGGCAACCGCTGATGGCGACCACGCCGCTCGCAGTGCTCGACCTGGTGCCGATCTCGTCCGGGTCGACGGCCCCGCAGGCGCTGCGCAACAGCATCGACCTGGCGCAGCAGGCCGAGCGGCTTGGCTACACGCGCTATTGGTTCGCCGAGCACCACCTGAACCCCGGCGTGGCCGGGACCTCCCCGGCCGTCGTCCTGGCGCTGACCGCAGCGGCGACGTCCACCATCAGGATCGGCTCGGGCGCGGTGCAGATGGGCCACCGGACCGCGCTGTCGGTGGTGGAGGAGTTCGGGCTGATCGACGCGCTACACCCGGGACGGCTGGACCTGGGCCTCGGCCGGTCCGGCGGGCGGCCCCGGACCCCACAGCCAGCTGGTGCCGTCTCTTCCCCGGCGGTAGTCGACGGCCGGGCGCCGAACGGGCTGGTGATCCCGCCCAAGTTCAACCCCGCCGGCATGCTGAAGTCGCCCAGGTTCGCGCTGCAGCGCTCGCTGCTCCAGCTGCCGAACGCCGAGCCGCAGAACTACACCGAGCAGATCGAGGATGTGCTCGCGCTGCTGGCCGGCCGCTACCGGTCCAGCGAGGGCGCGGAGGCGCACGCCGTTCCCGGCGAGCACGCTGACGTGCAGGTGTGGATTCTCGGCAGCAGCGGCGGGGAGAGCGCCGAGGTCGCCGGGGTCAACGGCCTTCGTTTCGGCGCGAACTATCACGTCAGTCCGGGCAGCGTGCTCGAGGCGGCGGATGGCTACCGGGCCGCGTTCCGCCCGTCGGCCGACCTGGACCAGCCGTACGTGTGCGTGTCGGCCGATGTGGTCGTGGCCGAGGACGAGGCGACCGCGCGCGAGCTCGCGGCCGGGTACGGGCCGTGGGTGCGCAGCATCCGCACCGCCGAGGGCGCGATCCAGTACCCAACGCCCGAGCAGGCCAGGGCCTATCCCTGGACTCCTGAGGACCAGGAACTCGTCGCCGACAGGCTGGCCACGCAGTTCGTCGGCTCGCCCGGTCAGGTGGCCGACAAGCTGGAGCAGCTGCGCGACGCCACCGAGGCCGACGAGCTGATCGTCACGACCATCACGCACGAGCATGCCGACCGGGTGCGCTCGTTCCAGCTGCTGGCGCAGGAGTGGAGCAGGCGATGAGTGTCACGGTCGTCGTGGGAAACCCCAAGCCGCGCTCGCGTACCTACCAGGCGGCGCACCTGGTCGCCGAGCGCCTGACCGGGCAGGAAGCCGACCTGAGCATCGACCTCGCCGACGTCGGGGCTGCGCTGCTCGACTGGTCAGACCCCGGCGTCGCTGACCTGGTCGCGGCGGTGCAGGCCAGCTCGCTGATCATCGTCGCGAGCCCGACGTACAAGGCCACCTACACCGGCCTGCTCAAGCTGTTCCTCGACCGGTTCGGCGCCGGCTCGCTGGCGGGTGCCACCGCCGTCCCGGTCATGCTGGGCGGCCACTGGAAGCACGCGCTCGCCGCCGAGCTGCTGCTCAAGCCGGTCCTGGTCGAGATCGGCGGCACCTGTCCGACGGCCGGGCTGTTCCTGCTCGACTCGGAGTGGGACACCGGCGAGGCGCTGGAGAGCTGGCTTGAACTGGCCAGGCCGCAGGTCGCCGCGAGCACCGGCCGGATCGACGCGAGCAGGCCGTCTTAGCGGCCGTGGCGGCCACGGTATGCCTGTTTCGCAGGTATATCATCCCTCTCGCCCAGATCCGGCAACGGCCAGCGGCTGGGTATGACCTTCTACGCGGCCGGACCTGGGGGGTGCAGCGAGATGGCCACGAGGGGCGACAGGGTCCGTGACCTGCCGACCGCCGATCCTGACCGGCTGTGGCGGGAAGCGCTGGCTGCAGGCCTGGTAGGACGCAGCAAGGCACCGCTGAACTGCGAGGTCACACCGTCGATGCTCGCGGGCGAGGTCACGGGCGAGGGGCAGTTCTTCCGCCGCAACCACTTCCCGATGCCCGAGCTTGACCCTGGTAGCTGGCAGCTCGAGGTGAGCGGCCTGGTCGGCCGGCCGCTGTCGCTCGGCCTGCCGGATCTGTGCGCGCTGCCAGCGCGATCGCTGACGGTGACGCTGGAGTGCGCCGGGAACGGGCGCACGCTCTTCAGCCCTGGCGTGCCGGGTGAGGCCTGGGCGCTCGGCGCGGTGAGCACGGCGCGCTGGACCGGGGCGCTGCTCAGCGACGTGCTCGAGGAGGCACGGATCCTGCCATCGGCGCGCGAGGCGATCTTCCGCGGCGCTGACGCGGGGCCGGTGGCGGGGCTGGCCGAACCGATCAGGTTCGAGCGGAGCCTGCCGGTTGAGGACGCCCTCGAGTCGGGCGCGCTGCTCGCGTACGAGATGAACGGCCAGCCGCTGCCAGTTGCGCACGGCTTCCCCGTCCGCCTGGTGGTGCCCGGCTGGTACGCGGTTGCCTCGGTCAAGTGGCTCGCCGAAATCACGCTGACGGGTCAGCCGTTCCGTGGGTTCTTCCAGGACACGCATTACGTATACGAGTGGCGGCGGGACGGCCATGCCGAACGGGAGCCGGTCCGGCTGCAGCGCGTCCGGGCGATGATCGCGGATCCGGTCGCCGGCACGCGAGTCAGCGCCAGCGAACTCGAGGTGACCGGGGTGGCGTGGTCAGGCGCGGCGCCGGTGACCCGGGTAGAGGTCCGCGCCAGCCGTAACGGCGACCATCGCCGGGACGGCAGCGCGCCCGCGGCGGCCTGGCAGCCCGCCGAGCTGGTCGGCACCGGATCGCGCTACGGCTGGCAGCCGTGGCGCGCGGTGCTGCGGGATCTTCGCGCCGGGCCGGCGCTCCTTCAGGCCCGCGCCGCGGACGCGGCCGGCAATGACCAGCTCTCGGCCCCGGAGTGGAATGAGCTCGGCTACGGCGGCAACTTCGTCCACGAGGTTCCCGTCACGGTCGGCTAGACCGCTGGCGGTCGTCTCCGAAGACGGCCTCCAGGTTCGCCGGGGTCAGCGTCAAGAAGACTCCGTCCGCCTCGACGGTGACCTCGCCGCGGGCAGTGATCGAGGCTGACAGGAACAGCTGGCGGCCGTCGATCCTGTCCAGGCTCACTGACACGGTCAGCGGTACCTCCAGCGGAGTCGGCCGCCGGTAGCGCAGTTCCAGGCGCACGGTCATCGCGGGCCGGTCAGGCCTGGCCGCGACGCATCCCATCGCGTGATCGATGAGCAGCGCGACGATGCCGCCGTGCACCAGGCCAGGCCCGCCCTGGAATACCTTGCCGACGACGACCTCACCGCTGCCGCCGTGCTCGTCGACGCGCATGGTCAGTTGCGGTGCTGCCGGGTGCGACAGTCCGCCGACCAGGCTCATGTGCGTGCGGTAGGAGTCTTCGTCCACGGACATCTCGGTGCGGACTATCGGCGCCGCGAGCCTGGCGGTCAGTTCCTGGATCGTCGCGGTGGCCGCGCTCAGCTCCGCCGGGTCGGCGCCGGTCTGGACGACCACGTCAAGCAGCCCGCGCAGTGCCTCGCCGAGCTCGCGCCGCTCCTGGCTCGCGCGCCACTCCACTGTGGCCGACTCGGCAGCCGCATTTCCAGACATGTGTCCGGACATTAGTTCAGAAACGGTCACGCGGGCAAGCCTCGCCCGGTCAGCGCGTGCCGCGGCAGGGCCTGGTCAGGGCAGCGCGGCTACGTCGACGGCTTCCAGCTGGCCGGAGGAGTAGTTCGTGACCAGCAGCGTCGCGCCGCCCGGCTCCAGCGCCATCTCGCGCGGGAACCCCCCGGCAGGCAGGTAGCCAAGCAGCGCCGGCCGGCCAGCTAGCGCATCGGCGACATCCACGACCGCAAGGCTCGACCTGGCACCAGGGACGTCGAAGCGGTCAGAGTCGGCCACCACCACCAGACTGCCGCCTCGCACCAGGGCCAGCCCCACCGGAAGCTCCCCGACCCGCACGTCGGCGAGCAGCGCGTGGCCGGGATCAGTCAGCAATCGGGCGGCGGAGAAGGCAAGGAGAGCGTCACTGGCACGGGCGGTGACCCACACCACGCTGCCGTTGGCTGAGGTGATGACGCGGACCGGATTGCAGCCTGCCACGGTCCTGGCCACGATCGAGTGCGCCGGATCCTGCTCCGCCCTGGCGACGCTGATGACGGTCAGGGTCCCGATCAT
>DASPWG010000171.1:0-3746 GCA_035621915.1 Streptosporangiaceae bacterium | reverse complement strand
TGCTCGGGCTGATGGGCGAGGCCGGTGCCGACGTGGTCGGGGTCGACTGGCGCATCCCGCTGGACGAGGCGGTCCGGCGCGTGGAGCCAGGCAAGGCCCTGCAGGGCAACCTGGACCCGGCCGCCCTGCTCGCGCCCTGGGCTGTCATCGAGGAACGCGCCAAGGACGTGATCGCGCGCGGGCGCACCGCCGAGGGCCACGTGTTCAACCTGGGGCACGGCGTGCTGCCTGAGACCGATCCCGGCGTGCTGGCCAGGCTCGTCGACCTCGTGCACAGCGAGTCGGCTCGCCCGCCCGCCTGAGGCCGCCCGCCCTTCAGGGTTTCCAGTGGGCGATGAACCCGAGGTACCGGTCGGCGATCTCGCGGCGCGCGTTGACCGCCGCGCTCTCGGTGCTGCCGAACGCCTCGTAGCGGCTCAGCGGGTCCTCCCAGATGCTGCGTCCGATCGCGAAGCCGACGAACGCGTCGACCTGGCTGGCCACCGCGAGCCAGTGGTCGAGTCGCTCGGCCGGCGCGTCGCGGCCCAGGACGATCAGGTCAGTGGTGCGGCCGCCGGCCTTGGCCTGCGCGGCCACCTGCCGTGCCGCGTCGACGGTCTCCAGGCCCTCGACCTTCCACAGCGTTGGCTCGACGCCGTGCGCCTGGTTGTCGGCGATCACCTGGACGGTCAGGCCGGGCCTGATGTCGCGGTCGTACGCGGCGGCGTCACCTCCGGCCTGGGCCAGCTGGGCGTCGGTGGCGGGCACCAGCAGCTCGTAAAGCAGCGGCACGCCGGCGTTCCGCAGCCCGGCGCAGACCTGCGCGAGCCTGGCCAGCTGCGCCTCGCGCTGGGCCGCGTCGAATGCGGGGTTATCGCGGACGAGCAGCTTGGAGTAATCCGGCTTGACGGACTCGACGTGCTCCAGCCACTGATCGCCCCACTCCAGCGTGAACCACTCGTGCCCGCTGGCCTCGATCGGCACCGCCAGCACCAACGGGTCGTTACCGCGCTGGGCCGTCTTGACTGCGTCGATGACGTCCTGGCCGTACCGCTCGTCGACGAGCACCCCGATCCGGCCCGAGGTCACCGAGGGCAGGGCCTGCTGCAGGCCCTCATAGATCAGCCGCTTGGCCGATCTCATCGCCTCGACCTGCGCCTGGTCCGGGTCGTCGTGCTTGACCTCGAACAGGGTCCGGCCGAACGACTCGCGGTGATCCATGGCCAAGATGAATAGCGGATCGTCGTGCCGTGGCTGCCATCCCGAATTTCCCGTCATGGTCCGGACGCTACCCGATCGGTTCGCGCCCGGTCCCCAGCGGCTCTACGATCGGCCGCGTGGAGCCTGCCGCTGAAGGAGGAGCATGAACCCGGTACGCGGCCTGGCCGACCGCTTCCAGCAGCGCTGGCTCGAGGCCAATCCCTTCGCGGCCAGCATGTACGGCATTCCCGGCTATGACGACCGGGTCCCGGACGACAGCGAGGAGGGCGTGCAGGCCTGGCGGGCCGAGGTCGCGCGGTTCGCGCGTGAGGCCGACGCGATCGAGGCCGGATCGCTTACCCCGGCCGATGCCGTCACGCTGGACTGCACGAGGGAGGCGGCCGCGCAGGAACTCGTGGCCATCGACATGGCGCGGGCGGAGTACACGGTCACCGCCATGCAGTATGCCGGGCCGCCGGCCTTGCTGGCGCTGGCCGCCCGGACGGTGCTGGTCGACCAGGCGGCGGCCGAGGCCTACCTGACGCGCCTGCGGCGCAGCGGCGCGTGGCTCGATCAGATCGGCGGCCGGCTGCGCGCCGGGGCCAGCAAGGGACGGCTTCCGGTCGCCCCGCTCGTCGAGCAGGCCATCGCCTGGGCGGAGAATGTCCTGGCCGCGCCCGTCCCCCGACCGCTGCTTGACCCGCGGCCGCCGCAGGGATGGCACCGGGCCGCGGCGTGGGAGTCCGAGCGCCTTGCGGTCGCCGCGGAGGTGGTCAAGCCGGCGCTGGAGCGCTGGGTGGCTACCATCCGGGAGCTGATGCCGCAGGCCCGGCCGTCCGGGCAGGCCGGGCTGGCCCACCTGCCCGGCGGCGCCGAAGACTACGCCCGGGCGGTCCGGGTTTACACGACCTTGCCGCTGCAGCCGGAAGAACTGCACCAGACCGGGTTGGACCACATCGCGGCGCTGAAGGCGCGGGCCGTGGAGCTGGGCGCGGGACTGGGCCTGTCCGGGTTGGACGAGGTGTTCGCCGCCCTGCGGGACTCGGCAGGGAAGACACCGCCGGCCGAGGCCATCCGGGCGGCGTCGGTGGCGATCAGGCGCGCTGAGGCCCGTGCGGCGGAGTTCTTCCCGCCACCGCTGCCACCGCCGTGCGAGGTGACGCCGATGCCGGAGGTGGTGGCCGTGAGCGGCGCCGCGCCGCACTACACCCCGCCACGGCTGGACGGCGGACGGCCAGGGACGTTCTGGTTCAATACGGAGCGGCCCACCGCGGGAACCGGATGGGACATCGAGGTGGTGGCCTTTCACGAGGCGGTACCCGGGCATCACCTGCAGCTCTCCCGCCTGCAGCTGCTCAAGGACCTGCCCGCGCTCCAGCGCCAGCGCAGCCTCCCGGTGTTCTCTGAGGGCTGGGGCCTGTACGCCGAGCAGCTTGCCGAGGAAGCCGGGCTCTACGCCGACGATCGCGGCCTGCTCGGCTCGGTCAGCACCGCGCTGATGCGCGCCGCCCGGCTGGCGGTGGACACCGGCCTGCACTTCTTCGGCTGGAGCCGGGAGCGGGCGCTGGGGTTCCTGGTCGAGCACGTGCCCATGCCGCCGGAGTTCCTGGCCGGCGAGGTCGACCGGTACGTGGTGGTGCCTGGGCAGGCGCTGGCCTACCTGACCGGCAAGCTCGAGATCATCCGCATGCGGGAGCATGCTCAGCGGCGCTTGGGCCAGGACTTCTCCCTGCCTGCCTTCCACGCCGCCGTCCTGGACCACGGTTCGCTTCCGATGCCGACCCTGGCGCGCAGCATCGCCGGCTGGCTTGACCGCGACGGCGGCGACGGCGGCGACGGCGGCTGATTTCATCCGGTTCGCCGCCACTGGGTACCGCCTAGAACAGGCACACCAGATTGACCGGGAAGCCGGTGGCCCTGAGGGCTACACCGGATGGCCGAGTCCGGCCACGCGGCCTGGAGCGCCGGCAGAAAGCTGGTTACGCTGCCAAGTGCGGACGTTTCGGCTTCCCGCCCAGACCAAACGGAGGCAGCGCATGGGCACGATCACCACGACCGACGGCACGGAGATCTTCTACAAGGACTGGGGCTCAGGCCAGCCCATTGTCTTCAGCCATGGCTGGCCGCTTTCCGCCGACGACTGGGACACCCAGATGCTGTTCTTCCTGCACCACGGCTACCGCGTCATCGCCCATGACCGGCGCGGGCACGGGCGCTCCGCGCAGACCGCCGATGGTCACGACATGGACCACTACGCCGACGACCTGGCCGCGGTGACGGCCCATCTCGATCTCCGCGACGCCGTCCATGTCGGGCATTCCACCGGCGGCGGCGAGGTGGTGCACTACATCGCCCGGCACGGTGAGAGCCGGGTCGCCAAGGCGGTGCTGATCAGCTCGGTGCCGCCGCTCATGGTGCAGACCGACGCCAACCCCGGCGGCCTGCCGAAGAGCGTCTTCGACGACCTGCAGGCCCAGCTGGCCGCCAACCGGTCCGTGTTCTACCGGGCCCTGGCGTCGGGTCCGTTCTACGGCTTCAACCGGCCCGGCGTGGAACCTTCCGAAGCG
>DASPWG010000170.1:0-5802 GCA_035621915.1 Streptosporangiaceae bacterium | reverse complement strand
CGACGGTGCCGAGCGCCGGCTGAACCTGCTGATGTCCAGGCACACCGAGGCGCTCCGCCGCCTGACCGAGATCCGCGATGTCGTGACCACGCTGGTAGCCGGCGAGACCGACCGCGGCTCGCTGGAGGATGAGGTCGCCCGGTCCGTCGCCGGCGCGGTGGCCGCGGCGAACGCGTCCGCCGAGGGGAAGCAGGCAGCCGGCCGCCCTGGGCCTGAGGCCAGGCACGCAAGCGGACCTCTTCAGGCCGATGGCCTTCCCGGCCAGGGCCAGGCAGGCCCCGGCAGGCCAGCAGGTCCCGGCGGGCAGGCAGGCCCGGCGGGACCGGCGCAGGCGGCCCAGGTAGCCGGGCACCGGCCAGTGCCGGCGGCGGCTCAGCCACAACAAGGCCCGGCCCAGCCGCAGCCAGGCCCGGCCCAGCACGGCAACGGCAATGGCCGCCAGGGACCCGACACGCTCAGGGCCGCCAGGCCGAGCGACAGCGATGACACGGCCAACGGGATACCAGTCGCCGGGGAGTAGTCAACGCCTGCTAGCGGCGGGCCGGCCTAGACCGAGGCCCGACGAGTTCAGCACCGAGTAGCCGGCGTCGGGTTGGTCCGCGTGTCAGCCCGGCTCGTCGGGCAGGGCGTCCAGGCGGCGCAGGATGACGCCCTCGCGCAGCGCCCACGGGCAGATTTCCAGCACCGGCAGGCCGAACAGGTCCATCGCGGCGTCGGCCACTATGGCCCCGGCAGCCAGCTGGCTGGCCCGCCCCTCCGAGACACCCGGCAGTGCCGCGCGTTCCGCGGCCGTCGTTCCCGCCAGCCGCTCCGCGATCGCGGTCACGTCGGCGTGCTTGAGCACCCGCCTGACGAATGCGCCCTCGCTGGACGGCGCGGCCCCCGCGATCCTGGCGAGCTGCCTGAAGGTCTTCGAGGTCGCGACCGCGTGGTTGGCCGGCCCGTCCCGCAGCAGCAGCCCAGCGCTGGTGGCGATCTCGGCGCGCACGTGCTTGCGGAGCTTGCGCACCTCGTCGGGGGACGGCGGGTCACCAGGCAGCCAGTCCCTGGTCAGCCGTCCGGCGCCGAGCGGCAGCGACACCGCGGCGTCGGGCTCCTCGTCCTGCCCGGCCGCGATCTCCAGCGACCCGCCGCCGATGTCCAGCAGCAGCAGGCGGCCGGATGACCAGCCGAACCAGCGGCGCGCCGCCAGGAAGGTCAGCCGCGCCTCGTCCGGGCCAGGCAGCACCCGGATCGGGATGGCCGTCTCCGCCTCAAGCCCGGCAAGCAGGGCGTCGCCGTTGGCGGCGTCCCGCACTGCGGAAGTGGCGAAGGCGAGCAGTTCGTGCACGCCCTTGTCCTCGGCTATCTGCAGCGACTCGAACACGAACTCGCGCAGCCGCCGGGCGACGTCGTCGGTCAGCCGGTTCTCGGCGTCCAGGTGCTCGCCCAAGCGCAGCTCGGCCTTGTGCGAGAAGGCCGGCATGGGCCTGCCGCCCTGATGCGCGTCGACCACCAGCAGGTGCACGGTGTTCGATCCGATGTCCAGCACGCCAAGTCGCATACCTTGAAGCTACAGGCAGTAACGCCGGGGAACATCCTGACGGGCGGCATGGCTGTTGCAGTCAGGATCGCGATGCTCACCAGCGGAGGGCAGACATGACTGCAGAATCGGTCGCCGTAAGGGTCGAGCCGAGCCGCAAGCGGATACGCGTGCTGCTGGCCGGGGAACTTGTCGCCGACACTACGGACGCGCTGCTTGTCTGGGAGGTTCCTTACTACCCGGTGTACTACCTTCCCGCCGCTGATGTCCGGGCCGAGCTGATCCCTGCCGACGGGAGTCGGACCACCAGTTCCAGGCCCGGCCTCGGCGCCGCGGAGGTCTATGACGTCAAGGTCGCCACCGCCACGGCGGAGGGTGCGGCGCGCCGTTACCCCGCCAGTTCGGCCGCAGAGATCCGGGACTGCGTCCGGTTCGAGTGGCGCGCCATGAGCGAGTGGCTGGAAGAGGACGAGCCGGTCTACGTGCACGCGCGCAGCCCGTACACGAGGGTCGACATCCTGGCCAGCTCCAGGCACGTGCGGGTGGAGGTCGACGGGGTGACGGTCGCGGAGTCGCGCAGCCCGCGCATACTGTTCGAGACGGGCCTGCCGCCGCGCTATTACCTGCCGCTCACCGATGTCAGGACCGACCTGCTGCGGCCGTCGGACACCCAGACGAGCTGCCCGTACAAGGGAAACGCCAGCTACTGGTCGGTCGACGCAGGCAGCGGGCTGCACAAGGACCTCGTCTGGATGTACCGGACCCCGCTGCCGGAGAGCCAGAAGATCGCCGGCCTCGCCTGCTTCTACGACGAGAGGGTGGACGTCTTCCTCGACGGCGAGCGGCAGAGCCGCCCGCAGACCCACTTCAGCTAGCTGCGGCCGGCGAGGGCGCGGCGTCCAGGTCCTCGATCCGGGCTGCTGACGGGCCGCGCCCGAGCTGGATGCCGCGCGCGGCATCTTCCGCCTCCCGCAGGACCCTGACCAGGTTCCCGTGCGCGAGCTTGCCGCAGTCGTCCGCCGACCAGCCCAGGTCGGTCAGGGCGGCGATGAGCGCTGGGTAGCGGGACACGTCCTCCAGGCCCTCGGGCAGAATGTCGACGCCGTCGTAGTCGCCGCCAATGCCGAGGTGGTCGATGCCGGCCACCTCGCGCATGTGCACGGCGTGCGCGACCACATCCTGCAGCGTCACGCGGGGCTGCGGGTGGGTGACCCGCCACTCGCCCTTCAGCTTGTGGCGGCTGGAGAAATCCCGGGAGTCCAGGCCCTGGCGCTCCATCTCCGCTGCGAACTCCAGCGCCCAGTCCCGGCACGGCTGCGAGATGAACGGCGGCACAAAGGTGATCATGCACAGCCCGCCATTCCCCGTCAGCCTGGCCAGCACCTCGTCCGGCACGTTCCTGGGATGATCACAGATGGCGCGGGAGGAGGAATGCGAGAAGATCACCGGACCCTCCGCCACGTCCAGGGCGTCATTCATGGTCGTGGCAGCCACGTGGGACAGGTCGACGAGCATGCCGAGCCGCTGCATCTCGCGCACTACCTCGCGGCCGAACGCGGTCAGGCCGCCCGCGGCCGGAACGTCAGTGGCCGAGTCCGCCCAGGGCGTGTTCAGGTTGTGGGTGAGCGTCATGTACCGGACGCCAAGCCGGTACAGCGCCCGCAGCGCGCCGAGCGAGCACGCGATGGAGTGGCCGCCCTCGGCCCCGAGCAGCGAGGCAAGCCTGCCCGCCGTGGTGATCCGCTGCACGTCGGCAGCGGTCAGCGCCAGCTCGAGGGCGTCCGGATAGCGCGCGATCAGCTGATGCACCAGGTCGATCTGCTCGAGAGTGGCCGTGACCGCGGCCTCCCCGGCCAGCTCGGCGGGCACGAACACCGACCAGAACTGGCCGCCCACGCCGCCCCTGGCCAGCCGCGGCAGGTCGGTGTGGGTGAAGTCCACCGCCGCGCTGATGTCTGTCTCGCCAGGACCGGCGGCCGACTTCCGCAGCGCCCACGGCAGGTCGTTGTGGCCGTCAATGAGCGGGAACCGGCCAAGCAGCGCCCGCGCTGCGGCAAATCCCGCCGAAGAGTCCTCAGCTTGCATCATGACCCACATAGTAGACATCGCCAGGTTGCTGGCCGGCCGGGGACGGCTGGGCCGCATCGCCCGCCCGCCGGGCCCGGCCAGGCTCTTGACTCCCGGTTACCCACCAGGTCACGCGGGATGCCAGTATGTCGGTGTGCAGCAGCAACGCGGGACCGGCATAGTCATCTGGATCGCCGTGATGATCGCGGTCTTCGCTGCCCTTGGCGGATGGCTGGGCAGCCGCATCGGGGACGGCGGCACCGGCATGGTGGTGCTCATCGCCGCCACCCTCGGGGTGCTCGGGTCCTTCCTGCCAGGCTCGGTCCTGCGGGCTGTCTCCCGGCTGCGTCGGTCGGACGGGCCGCCGCACGGCACCGGCTGACCACGGGGCTAGCTGACCGCGGGTCCGGCTGACCAAGGGCCAGCCGTTATAGCCGCGGGCGAGCGGAGGCGTGACCCGTTCCGGTCTAATGCGAGAATGTACCGTTATGGGACTAGACCTCACGCGCCTGCTCGACGTCCGCCTCTATAAGGCCTTCGACATCGACCCCGACGGCCGGGTGCTGGGCGGCAGTGACGACGCCGGCGCCACCCAGCTGGTCGAGCTTCTGCCGGACGGCACCAGCATCCCGCTGACGGCGCTGCCTGGCGCGTGCACGGGGCGCTACCTGCCCGGCCAGCGAGTGGTCGTCGTCTCGCACGACCAGGGCGGGAACGAGCAGCACCAGCTTTCCCTGCTCCGGCTGCCGCTGGCGTCTGGGCAGCCGGCCGGGCTGGATGACCTGGAACCGCTGGTCCGCGACCCGCGGTACATGCATGTGCTCGCCGATGTGCGGCCCGGCCAGGTCTGCTACTTCGTGAACCGGCGCAACGGGGTGGACTTCGACCCGGTCATCCGCGACCTGGCCGACGGGTCCGAGCGTGAGCTGGTCCTGGCGGACGCGATGTTCGACGAGGCGGCGATCTCTCCTGACGGCCGGTGGCTGGCGCTCACGGTGTCATCCAAGGTCACCGCGAACTCCGAGCACGTGGTGCTCGTCGACCTGTCCGTGCCCGCTGGCCAGGAGCGGATGAGCGAGGTCACGCCCGCGGACGCGCTCGCCATGAACCAGGCGCTCGGCTGGTCCCCGGACAGCTCGGCCCTCTATTTCAGCTCTAACAACGGGCGGGAGTTCACCGGGATCGCCAGGTACGACGTCGCCAGCGGCGAGACCCGGTGGCTGGTGACACACGAGGACGCCGATCTCACCGGGTGGATATCGCCGGACGGCACCGTCCTGCTGGTCGAGCGCAACGACGACGGCGCCTCCGAGCTTGCGGTACACGACGCGGCAACGGGGACCAGGCTGGCCAGCCTGGTGCTGCCGGCCGCCGGCGCGGTGACCGACCATCCGCTGCCCGCACCGCGGTGGGCCCCGGACTCGGCCGCGGTCGCGTTCTCGATCAGCGCTCCCGAGCTGCCAGGCGATGCCCTGGTCGCGGACCTGCGGCAAGGAGCGGCGGCGGCGGTCCGCCAGCTCACCCGGTCGGCAGCGGGACTGCTCGGCGAGCGGCCGGCCGTGCCCGAGCTGCACAGGGTGCCGGCCCCGGATGGCGAGGTGGTGCCGTGCCGGGTATACCGGCCCACGAGCACGGCGGCAGGTGCCAGCTCACTCGACGGCTCGGCGGTGCTCCTCGTGCACGGCGGCCCTGAAGCACAGGCCAAGCAGAACTTCAACGTCTACCTGCAGGCGCTCGCTGCAGCCGGGCACACGGTGCTGGTTCCGAACGTGCGCGGCTCGACCGGTTACGGCAAGCGCTGGTACTCGGCCGACGATGGCCGGCGGCGGCTCGACTCCGTCGCCGACCTCGCCGCGTTGCACGCCTACCTGCCCAAGCTCGGCCTCGACCAGTCCAGGGCGGCGCTGTGGGGCGGCTCGTACGGCGGGTACATGGTGCTGGCGGGGCTGGCGTTCCAGCCCGAGCTGTGGGCGGCCGGGGTGGACATCGTGGGCATAACGTCGCTGGTCACGTTCCTGGAGAACACTTCCGCCTACCGTCGCGCTTACCGTGAGCGCGAGTACGGCACGCTGGCTCATGACCGTGAGTTCCTGCTCGCCGCCTCGCCGCTGACCAGGGTCGAGGACATCGCCGCGCCGTTGTTCATCATTCACGGCGCCAATGATCCGCGCGTGCCGCTGAGCGAGGCCGAGCAGATTCACGCGGCGCTGACC
>DASPWG010000169.1:0-9501 GCA_035621915.1 Streptosporangiaceae bacterium | reverse complement strand
CCACCGTGCTGCCCGAACTCGACCTGACGATCCCGCCGGGCCAGACCGTAGCCCTGGTCGGGGCGACCGGGGCCGGGAAGACGACGATCGCGCGCCTGCTTGCCCGCCTGTATGACCCGCTGGAGGGCAGCGTCCAGCTGGACGGCATCGACCTGCGGGAGCTTGCCGACACGACGCTGCGCCATGAGGTGGTCCTGATCACGCAGGAGAACTTCCTGTTCTCCGGGTCGATCGCCGACAACATCGAGCTCGGCAAGCCGGGCGCGAGCCGGGCCGAGGTCGTCGCCGCGGCGACCGCGATCGGCGCGGACGGCTTCATCTCCGAGCTCCCGGCCGGTTACGACGAGGAGGTGGGCAAGAGCGGCGGCAGGCTGTCGGCCGGCCAGCGGCAGCTCATCTCCTTCGCCCGTGCCTTCCTCGCGGCGCCCGCGGTGCTCGTGCTCGACGAGGCCACCTCGCTGCTCGACATTCCCAGCGAGCGCCTGGTGCAGAAGGCGCTGACCCAGATCCTGGCCGGGCGGACCGCGCTGATCATCGCGCACCGGCTGTCCACCGTGGCCATCGCGGACCGGGTACTGGTGCTCGAGCACGGCCGGATCGTGGAGGACGGCTCCCGCTGAGCTGCTGGCCTCCGAAGGGGAGTACTCGGCCCTGCACACCAGCTGGGTGGAGAGCCTGGCCTGATAGCGGTCCCGCGACCGGCCACCACCTGCCGCGGGGGCGGCGCTGCTCCTCCGCGCTGACGTTCGCTGCCATGGCCGGTAGCGGCGCAGGCCTGCGTTTTCGCTATGATTTCCGGGTGAAATCCGGTCGCAAGAAGGTCAGTGCCGAAGCTGAGGCCAGCTATCTGGCGGACGTGGCGCTCGCCTCCAAGTTCGATGAGCTGCTTGCCCGCGCCGAGTCCGCCGAGGCGGAATTCCGGCGCGCACAGGCCGTAGCCGCGCCCGTGGACGTGCAGTATCCGCTCGCCCGCGAGCTGGACGAGGCACTCACCGATGTGACCAGGGCCGCCTATGCGGCTCAGCGCGCGGAAATCGGACCCGGCGGCTACGACGACCGGATCGTCCGCCGCAAGGCGATGGCCACGCCCGCGGTGCACCGCTGGACCGATGAGGCCGAGCGGCTGCTGACGCTGCGCGAGACCCACCGGCTGACCGGCTTCCCCGCCCGGCCGGAGGCGGCCGTGCTGGGCGCGCGGATCGCGCACCTTCCGGACGCGCCCGCGCACTGAAGCCCAGGCCTGGCAGGCGTCTGCGCCTGGCAACGAGGTAGTCATCCGATGGCAGCGCGGCGCTTAGCGCCGCGGAACTGCGTAATGCGGACTACATGAAACCTACAAAGAGCGGTGCTGAAAACCGTCACATCGGGCCATGCCGCACAGTGCATGAGGTCTGGCACAGTAGTGTGTGATCAAGAACACAGCGAGGAACCAACGGGAGAACGCGGATGTGCCCGCACACGCCACAATGCCCGGCGCCGAACGGCCCGGATCGTGAGGCGGCCAGGACGATCATCAGCCACCCAGAGCAGGGCTGGAGCCTGCTCTGCAACGGCATCGTCATCTTCGAGGACACCGGAGAGCTGCTGCCGGGCGGCGACGCCATCGCCCCGCACCGGCCAACCGATCTGGTAACTCCCGCGACTTTCGGCCCGGACCAGGCTCAGGAGCCAGGTTCCCGCACTTCCGCCGCCTAGCCAGGTCCAGGGCCAGCTAGGGCTGCCGCACCGGCAGCGCGAGCAGTTCGCCGAGCCACTCCCCCACCACCTGCCGCACTGCGGCCGGGTGCCGTGAGAGCGCGTGCGTTTCGCCAGGCAGCACCACCACTCTGCTCGCAGCCGAGCTTTCCGGGATCCCGAACGGGTCCCGCTCCCCGTTGACGACCAGCACATCCGTGCCCGCCTGGCGAAGCTCACCGATCCGGCTGCTGTCCGGGCGTCCCGGCGGATGCAGCGGGAACGCCAGTGCCACGACCGCCCGCGCCCCGGCGGCCTGCGCGGTCCTGCACGCGACCCGCGCCCCGTTGCTGCGCCCGCCCTGCACCAGCGGAATGCCCGGGTACCGGCGCCGCAACTCGGCCACGACTTCCAGCCAGGCGGCGTCCTGCCGCTGCGGCGAGCCTGGCGCCCTGGCTCCCCTGACCCGGTACGGCTGCAGCACCCGCGCGGCCGCCGCGCCCAGGTCCGTGGCAGCGCGGCTGGCCGCCAGCACATCGGATGTCTGCGTGCCGCCTCCGGCGCCGTGCGTCATGACGAGCAGGAACGTCGGGCTGTCTGCGGCATCGACCGCTACCTCGGCCGGTCCGTCCTGCGTGCTGATCTCCACCCAGGCAGGGTAACCCGGCCAGGCTGGCAAGCCCACGGCCAAGGAATCGCATGGGTTAGCCAATCAACAGGGGGGCGCTGCTTGCCCGCTGCCAGGCCGCGGCAAATACTGAGCGCGTGACCGGGGGGCAGGCTGCGGGGGCAGCGCGTGGCGCGCGGGCAGGGGATGCCGCGGGGACAGCAGATGCGGCCGGGACAGCGCATGCTGCCGGTCCGGAGCCGGACGACCCGATAAGTGGCTTCCTGGCCGGCCTGGCCGACGCGGGGCGCCTGGCCACCTTCGGCGACGCATCGGCGACCCTGCGGTTCGACATCAGCAACGGTGCCGCCCCCGAGCACTGGTACCTGACGGTGCTCAAGGGCCGGGTCGCGGTGACGCGGGATGACCGGCCCGCCGACGCCGTCCTGCACATGCGCCGGCCGCACTTCGAGGCGATGGTCACCGGGCGCCTGAACGCCCAGGCCGCAATGCTGCGCGGGCTGCTGATCTGTGAGGGCAGCATGGCTGCCTGCGCCATGTTCCAGCGCTGCCTGCCGGGACCGCCGGGCTCGACCGGCCGGGTGGCACCCATCCCGGCCCAGATCGTGAACGCGGAGCGGAGGCCGGCATGACCGACTCGCTGGTGCAGATACTCGAGGGCAACACGTTCGTCGTGAGCGACGAACGCGGCGACATCGAGGCGTCCCGAACCGATCCGACCGGCCTGTTCTCCTTCGACACCCGTTTCCTGTCAACGTGGGTGCTGACGGTGAACGGCGAGCGGCTCACCGCGCTGTCCACCGACGACATGCAGTACTTCCAGGCCCGGTTCTTCCTGGTGCCAGGCACCGGCACCGTCTACGTCGACGCCAGGCTGTCGGTCATCCGCCAGCGGGAGGTCGCCGACGGCTTCCACGAGGAACTGCGGGTCCTGAACCATGAGAACGAGCCGGCCCGGCTGGAGATCAGGATCGAGGCCGCCAGCGACTTCGCCGACCTGTTCGAGGTCAAGGATGCCCTGTCGAAGAAAGGCGACTACAAGGCGCAGGTCTTCGACGGCAGCCTCGTCCTGCAGTACCGGCGCGAGACCTACGGGCGCGAGACGTGGATCTCGTCCACCGAGCCCGCTGCGATTGACGAGAACGGCCTGACCTTCAGCATCACCGTCCCCGCGCACGGCGAGTGGCATACCGAGCTGAACGTGGTGGCCTCGCAGGGAGCGCCGGACGGGTCGCTCGACGGCCCGGCGGGCATCCGCGGCCAGCAGCACCAGGTGCGCAGGGACATGGCCCGCGGGCTGGAGAAATGGCTGGGCCGCGCGCCGGGGCTCGAGTGCGACTGGCAGCCGCTGGAGCGGATTTACCGCCGGTGCCTGACCGACCTGGCCGCGCTGCGGTTCACGACGCTCACCCTGCCAGGCCGGGCACTGCCGGCCGCAGGGCTGCCGTGGTTCATGACGATCTTCGGCAGGGACAGCATCTTCACCAGCCTGCAGGCGCTGCCGTTCAGCTCCGAACTGGCTGCCACCACGCTGCTGGCCCTGGCCGAGCGCCAGGGCACCAGGATCGACGACTTCCGCGACGAGGACCCGGGCCGGATCCTGCACGAGCTCCGCTACGGGGAGATGGCGGCGTTCGAGGAGCGGCCGCATTCGCCGTACTACGGCTGCGCCGACGCCACCCCGCTGTACGTGGTGCTGCTGGACGAGTACGAGCGCTGGACCGGGGACACCAGGCTGGTCAAGAGCCTGGAGCATGCCGCCAGGGCGGCGCTGAACTGGATCGACGAGTACGCCGACCTGCAGGGCAACGGCTACGTGTCCTACCAGCGCCGCAACATCCAGACCGGGCTGGAGAACCAGTGCTGGAAGGACTCCTGGGACTCCATCTGCTACCGCAACGGCGAGCTGCCCGGCTTCCCCAGGGCCACCTGCGAGCTGCAGGGCTACGCCTACGACGCCAAGGTCAGGGGCGCCAGGCTGGCCCGGCAGGTCTGGAAGGACACGGCCCTCGCCGATCGGCTCGAGCGGGAGGCCGCCGACCTCAAGCGCAGGTTCAACCGCGACTTCTGGGTGGAGGACGGCCAGTACTTCGCCGTGGCCCTCGACACGGACGGGCGCCAGGTCGACTCTCTCACCTCCAACAACGGGCACCTGCTGTGGAGCGGCATCGTCGAGCCCGCCAAGGCCGCGGCGGTTGCCAGGCACCTGCTCGGCCCGCGGCTGTTCTCCGGCTGGGGGGTGCGCACCCTGGCCGAGGGCGAGTCGCGCTACAACCCGATCGGCTATCACGTGGGAACGGTCTGGCCCTTCGACAACTCGTTCATCGCCTGGGGGCTGCGCCGGTACGGGTTCAAGGAGCAGGCCGCCCGCATCGTGGCCGGCATGCTGCAGGCCGCCGAGGTCTTCGACGGCCGGCTCCCCGAGGCCTTCGGCGGCTATCCGCGCAGCGACACCAAGTACCCGGTGCGCTATCCGACCGCCTGCAGCCCGCAGGCGTGGTCGACCGGGGCTCCGCTGCTGCTGCTGCGCGTCGGGCTCGGGCTCGAGCCGCACGGCGAGAACCTGATCGTCGACCCGGCGCTGCCGCGGTGGATCGGGCACCTTCAGCTGCTCGACCTGCCTGGGCGCTGGGACCGGATCGACGCCTTCGGCCGCGGCCGGGTGGATACCGATCGGTCCGCGCCCAGGTGATCGCAGGCCTGGGTCGACGCGTCGGGATGTAGTGCTTTCCTGCGCTATTTCGGACCTCGGTGGCCGGGCCGCGGCCGTCAGCGGCGAGGCTGGTTTCATAGAAGGTGTGCGCACCAGCGCGCGCCAACGCCGGACCGAGGCACCGAGGGCGAACGTCATGACAGAGCGCAAGCCGCCTGGGATGAGCTTCACCTCGTGGATCGACCAGCAGATCAGCGAGGCCGCGGCGCGGGGCGCCTTTGACGACCTGCCAGGCGCCGGCAAGCCGCTGCCGCGCCGGGCCGGGGAGGACGACGACCAGGCCTGGCTGCGGGACTACCTGCGCCGCGAGGGCATCCCCACCGACGCGCTGCTGCCCGCGCCGCTCAAGCTGCGCAAGGAGATCGCCGCGCTGGCCGAGACCGTGCAGGACATGGCGTCGGAGGACGAGGTACTCGAGGCCGTCGCGGAGCTGAATTACCGCATCATCGAGTGGCGCCGGATCCCGCTCGGGCCGCAGATCTTCGTGCCGCTGGTGGACAAGGAACTCATGCTCAGCAAGTGGCGCGCCGGACACCCCAGCGTCCTGGTACCCCCTCCGGCCGGCGGCACCCGCGGCGCGGCCGCAGACCCTGCGGCCGCGGACCCGGCGCCTGCGCGGCGCCGGTGGTGGCGACTCCGCGGTCGCCGCACACCGGCCTAGCGGGCTGAGCTTCGGGGGATCGGGATTGCCGGGGGCGGGGGATATCCGCGCTCAGGCGCTGGAGGTGGCGGCCGGCTGGTCGGCGCCAGACGCGCCCGACTCATGGCAGCTGACCGCGTCGCTGTTCCGGGTGATCGCGGAGCACGACGAACTGCTGGCGCGGCTTGCTGACCTGCCGGCCGACCAGCTTCCCGCGCTGCTCGCCAGCGCTGCCATCGCGTTCCTGGTCAGGCGGGAGAGACCGAGCCCGCTGGCGGGCTACTTTCCCGATCCCGGCCTGCCGCAGCCGCCCTTCGACTCCGACTTCGGCCGGGTCGCCGGCGCGTTCGTGTCGGCGCGCCTGGACCAGATCATCGACACCTGCGGCGGCCGGCGGTACCAGATGAACGAGGCCGCGCGCTGCGCCCAGGTCGCGCTCGGCATCGCCGCGACTGCGGCCTCCCCGGCGGAACCGGTTGCGCTGGTCGACCTCGGCACCGGGGCCGGGCTCGGGCTGCAGCTGGATCGCTATCGCTACGAGATCGGCGGGTGTGCCGCCGGGCCGCCCGACGCCGGGCTGACGCTCGCCTGCCAGCCGCGCGGAGGCCTCGTGCCGCCGCCGGCCCGGCTGCCGCCGGTCGCTGACCGCGCCGGGATCGAGGCGAGCCCGATCGACCTCGCCGACGCCGATGCGGTCGCGTGGCTGCAGGCGTGCGCGCCGCCGGAGGCGGCGGCCCTGACCCGGCTCACCGCGGCTATCGAGGTGACCAGGCGGCATCCGGCGCGGATCGTCGCGGCCGACGCCGTCGCCGCGCTGCCAGGCGTGCTCGACAGCCTGCCGCCGGTCCCGGTGGTGGTGGTCGATGCCTACCTGGCGGTGTTCCTGCCCGCCGCGCGGCAGGCGATGCTGGCCGATATCCTCGCCCGCGCGGGCCGCACCCGGCCGGTCACCTGGCTGTCGCTGGACCCGCTAGTCCCGCTCGGCCCGGCCGGCGACACCAGCGTCCAGGGTCTCCGGCTGCCACCGGCGCTGGTCAGCGACTACCAGCGGCACGGCGTCTTTGCGGTGCTCGGCGCGCGCACCTTTGACGGGAGGTCTGCGCGCGGCCGCCTGCTGGCCCGCGCTCACCCGTCCGGCCAGTGGATCGAGTGGCTCGACGCGCCCGCGTGACTGGCGGCCGCCTCCGGCTCACAAGCCGAGGTTGCGAACGCCTAGCTCGTAGGAGCGAGCAAGCAGTTCGGCCGGGTCCGCGTACACGCGGTAGGCGCCTGCCCGCTCAAGCTCCTCACGTCCGTAACCGCCAGACAGCAGGCCGACCGACAGCGCACCCGCGCGCCTTGCGGCCAGCAGGTCCCACACGCTGTCCCCGACTACCCAGGCATGCCGCGGGTCGACGCCGATCAGGGACGCCGCCGCCAGGAACAGGTCAGGGTCTGGCTTGGCGTGCAGGACCATGTCGCGCGTGACCATCGGCGCGTCCGCGGGCAGGCCGAGCATCCCGAGCGCGCGCTCGGCCATGACCCGGCGCCCGCTCGTCGCGATCGCCCAGCGCACGCCGTACTCGGTCAGCGTGGCCAGCATCTCGCGCGCGCCCGGCAGTGCGCGGACGGAGTCCACCTGGCTGAGGTACTGGGCGGCATGGTCCTGCTGCAGCAGCTCGATGTCCTCGTCCGACAGCGTCCGGCCAGTCTCGCGAAGCAGCGCCGAGACGAAAAGGCCGCCGCTCATCCCGATCCTGCGGTGAATCCGCCAGATCGACAGGTCGATGTCGAGCTTGGCCAGCGCGTTTCGCCAGGCGATGACGTTCTGGTACACGCTGTCGATCAGGGTGCCGTCCAGGTCAAATAGGAACGCCGGCGCGGGCGGGTACTCGTACTCCAGCCTCTCCGTCACGCCTGACACCCTAGCCGCGGCCGGCGGCCAGGTGCCGGGCGACAGGCGGCGCTCAGCACAGCCAGTTGCCGTCGCGCATGAGGTCGCGGCCGGGCAACTCGTTCACCTCCCGCCATGCCTGGATGCGCTGCGGAGTGATCCGGAAGAAGGCATAGCGGTCGGCGTCGTGGCGCGGGTCCCACAGTTTCTCCGCGAACGCCCCGGCCAGCTCATCCGGCACCGTCTCCAGCGAGTACTCCTGCACCGTGCCATCGACCAGGACGACATCGCGGGTCGGGCCGAAGCCCAGCCGGGCCTTGCCGGCAGACCTGAGATTCCTCGCCGTCCGGCTGGCCTCCGGCGTGGTCACGGTAATCGCCGCGCCGTCCCACAGGAAGGACAGCGGCAGCAGGTACGCGTTGCCACTGGGATCGGCGGAGGCGACCCACGCGTCCACGTCGGTTGCGAAGCGGGCCAGCGTGTCCTCCTTACGCTGCTGGGGACTGCGTGGTGGCTCGGCTGTCATGCGCGAATCCTTTCCCGCCGTGGTGTGCGGCTCTAATGATCGTCCTTCAACCGCACTTGAACTCAAGCCGGGATACAGGCCAACGCGAGACGGCACCGGGCGCGCACGGTCCGCTACCTGGTGGGTGGCCCGGTGGGCGGCGCGAGTTCCGAGGCGAGCAGATCCCGGACACGGGCACTGGATGGCTCGGCTGGCGGGTGTTCAGATCGGTCGGCCCGCCACGGTAGTGCGATTGCGAACAGTGCGATAAGGACTAGCGATGCCGCGACCATGGATTCTGCGGCCCAATGCCAGAATGAGTGCGAGGTAAGCGTGTTCCCGGGTAGCCACTGCACATTCATTGGGATGTAGGCACAAATTGCGTATACGCTGACCGCGATTTGCACGGGCATGGTCCAGCGGGCCCAGCGGGCCACCATGAGGGCCATAGGCCAGTCGAGGTACTGCGCACCAAGCGCCGGTGTGAGGATGAGGAACACCAGTGCGGTCGCGATCCCGATGTCGACCGGGTGGCGGCGCCGCCAGCACCAGATCGCAGCCAGCATCCCAGCCAGCGTGATCTTCGATCCGACCGATGCCATGCTCAGCACCAGTGGATCATTCCAGGGCGCTGTGGCAGGAAGATGGGCGAACCACTGGAACACCGTTCCAGACCAGCCCCAGCGGTAGCCAACTACCGAGGATTTATAAGCCAGGATGTGCCGGGCATCGGATGGCATGTCGTGCAACGGAGTGCCTACCGTGAGCGGCATGGTCAGGTAGACGGCACCCAGGACGGCGACAGCGCCGGCGCTCAGGTAGCTCCGCATCCGCCAGGTTGGCAGGCCGATCAGCAATGCCGGAACGAAGATGACCGGCCAGGTCTTGATCGAGATGGCGACGCCGATCCCTGCGCCTGCCAGCGCTAGGGTCCGCCACGTGCCGACGTCCCTGTCCGCGGCGCTCCGGACGCTCAGCACCCGGACGAAGGCGCCCAGCGAGAAGAACAGGCAAGCGGGCTCCATCTGGCCGTGGTCGGCGCAGATCAGGATCGCCAGCGGGTTACAGGCCCACTGGAATGCCCGCAACCGGCCCCGTCCATCGATCTCGTCGGCGACCCGGCCGACCTGCCGGATGACGCCGAGGTCGAACAGTATGGCCGGGATCCTTGCCACGTCGACCCACGGCACGGCGAGGTGCTGGCTCACCCAGGCGGGGACTGCCAGGACGAACGCGTAGGTGGGCAGATAGTTCCAGCCGATGCTGCGGGCATAAATGATGGGATCGCGATGTGCCAGCACGTCGACGCCGGCCCGGTGAAAGTCGTTCGCTAGGTCGTAGGGAGCGTACCTCTCGCCGAACAGCAGCGCGACGAGCACGAGCACTGTGAGCCGGAAGGCCAGCCCGACGAACAGCGACGTGCGCAGGCTCGGCCGCCAGTCTCGCCGCTGGGCGAGGACAAGCATGG